>CAYNMY010000475.1:0-2142 GCA_964398275.1 uncultured Armatimonadia bacterium
GCAGGAAGCCCGATCTGCGGGCTTGTCCCCCGACTTGTCCCCCGTAGCCTTGGCGAAGGGGGAAGCCCGCCGCGCAAGGCGAAGGAGGATCCTCCCTACCGAACCACCTCCTCTATGTCCCTGCCAGCGGTGTCATCCCGGTTGCACGCCGCCGCTTGGGCGGAAAGATAGTCCGAACCATCACTATCAGGATGCAACCATTCTCGCGGATAAGGGGGCAAGGAGGAGAGGTAAGCCGGCAGGATGCGAGACGCTGCCACTTCTGCCTGTCGCCAATCCCGCCGAGGCGCGGCCGTGGCGACGGCGCGTGGCACACCCAATGCCGTAGAGAACTGGGGGGCCCCACTGTCCATAGCTTAGTGTTTCCGTTGCTTCGACGTGGCCTGGGACAACTCCGCCATCCCGCTGCGCGGCACAATGCCGCTTCCAGCCCCGGTCCGTTTGGCCAGGCTTGCGGTCGCTTCTGCGATACGGGCAGGCTGCATTATGCCCTTGCATCCCCTTTTTGTCAATAGCTATCTAGGGTGTACCTCCCGATTTCTATCCCCCTTCACTGGACCAGCTTAGTCGCGAATATGCCGTGGTGTGTGATCAGGCTCGGGTCGGGATCGCCGCCCGGCATGTCGTAGCGGAGGAAGCGCCCGATTATCGTCTTCTGTCCGCCCTGGACTTCTTCGAGCCAGAAGGCGCCGAACTTCTCGATCCTGAAGGCCGCATTGCTGCCCGTGCCACCCAGGTAGGTGCACAGGGGCACCAGCATAATGCGCGGATTGTCACTGTGGTAATTCTCAAAGGTATCGTTCGCCCAGTCGCCGCTGGTGCCCCGCTCCATCCGCGCCATGCCCTGGTGCGCCAGGAGGGCACTTACGAATGAGCCCACATCCACACCGGGATCGGCGTACATCGTCTCCCCAACACCCACGAGCGAGCTCTGGACGTCCTCGATGCTCAGATCGTAGCCCTGCAACAGATCGAAGCCGGCGGCGGTGGAACCCACGGGGGCTTGCAGGAAGCCGAAGGACCCGGGGATGCCGGCACAATGAGGGCCGTCGCCCATCAGCAACGACTGCTCCTCGCCGTAGGCCAGCGGGGTCTCGTGAGCGATCCACATCGGGCAGACCGGTATGCCGCCTACCGGCGCGCGCAGCACCAGGGCCGACCTGCTGGCAGTGGCGCCATCAATCCCCACGAGACGCGCGAAGCTGTACTCAACCGGGACGTGTGTGCTCACCCGCAGAGTGCATGCCCAGGGGCCCAGCACCTGGTAGTCAGGCACCGTCTCGTTGGGGCCGTAGTAGACGGTGTCGGAGATATCGCACTGGGTCTCGAGCCCGCAGCCCTCAGAGTTGTTGGTGGCTACTATACTTACGGCCTCGCTGCGGGCCGTTTGCCCGTCGGGCAGATCGCACGCCCCCGCCAGCGCCGCGCTGTCGGCCATGGTCTGTGCCCGCTGGGCTCCCACGATCAGTTGACTCACGTCTATCGCGAGCGCCGCGACGCCCATGAGCGCCATCAGGCCCACTATCACCATGACCGCGACTATGCCCTGTCTGTTGCTCCGGCTACCTGTCACCCACATGTCCGAATACCTCCTGGTACCCCCTGATGGAGGGGCGGAATGCGACCGTTGATGGGACGCGTCGCTGGTTGTTGCTCGGCCTCGTTGTTCACCGCACCAGTCTGGTGGCGAATATGCCGTGGTGTTTGATCAGGCTCGGGTCGGGCTCGCCGCCCGGCATGTCGTAGTGGAGGAAGCGCCCGATTATCGTCTTCTGTCCGCCCTGGACTTCTTCGAGCCAGAAAGCGCCGAACTTCTCGATCCTGAAGGCCGCATTGCTGCCGGTGCCACCTAGATAGCTCACCAGCGGCACCAGCATGATGCGCGGATTGTCATTGTGGTAATTCTCAAAGGTATCGCTCGCCCACTTGCCGCTGGTCCCCCGCTCCAGCCGCGCCGTGCCCTGGTGTTGCTCGAGGGCCTTTCTGAACGAGCCCACATCTACCCCGGGATCGGCGTACATCGTCTCCTCGACACCCACGAACGAGGTCGCGACGTCCTCCATCGTCAGATTGTAGCCCCGGAGCAGATCGAAGCTGGTCGCTGTGCAGCCCACGGGGGCTTGCAGGAAGCCGAAGGACCCG
>CAYNMY010000476.1:0-2141 GCA_964398275.1 uncultured Armatimonadia bacterium
GTGCCGGTGCTGGGGCAGTTGCCGCTGCTGGGCCAGATGTTTCGCTTCGGGCGCAAACCACTCATAGTTCATCACGAGAGTGTCCTGCTGGTCTACTCGACGATTCTGCCCACCGGGCAGGACCTGGGCGCCCTGCTTGATTTCCAGGCCGTCCCGACACCGGCGCCCTGACCCAGTGCGGCTGTTTCGGCGAGCATATCGCCTACCAGGTCCAGCAAGAAGTCTTTGCCGACCTGGCCGCGCCCATAAAGATCGTAGCGGCGCATAATGTGCCACTGCCGATGGCCGCACCGCTGGAAGAAGAGAACCTGCCCTCGGTTGAGAAGATTATGGAGCGAATTCGCCAGACGCTAGCCGGCTGAGACCGGTGGGAGGTCGGATGAGCGAACCGGTAGGCAGCTTTGTACTGGTGTTGCACGGACATATACCCTATGTGCTGGGGCATGGGAACTGGCCGCACGGCTCGCAGATGCTCTACGAGGCGGCTGCTGATACCTACATCCCGCTGCTGTGGGTCATCGAGGAACTGGCCTGGGAGGGCATCCCCGCTAACATCACCATCAGTCTCAGCCCCGTCACCATCGAACAACTCGCCGACGAGCGCTTCAAGGAATGGTTTGCCAACTACCTCAACGACAAGATCTACTGGGCTGGGGAAAACGAGGGGGAGTTTAACAGTTGGGGCAATGGACACCTGGCCTACCTGGCCCGCCGCTGGCGGGAGCGCTATGAAGCGCTGCGTGAGAGCTTTGTCAACCGCTATGGGCGCGATATAGTCAGCCAGTACCGCCTCTGGCAGGACCGGGGGCATATCGAGGTGATGACCTGCGCAGCGACTCACGGCTACCTGCCGCTATTGCGCGAGGATGCCAGCATCGCACTGCAAATCCAACAGGCCGTGGCCACATACGAAAAGCACTTCCAGCGCCGGCCCCGTGCCTTCTGGCTGCCCGAGGGAGCCTACCGGCCCCGCTGTGATTGGGCACCACCGCCGTCTGTCAGCGGCGCGGAGCCGCCCTATTCTCGCCCGGGCCTCGAGGAGTTCCTGGCCAGCAACGGTTTTGATTACTTTGTGGTTGATACTCACCTGCTGGGCGGCGGTGCGCCGGAGCCCGTCCATATTGATTTTGAGCATACCCTGGGCAAGCAGTGGGGCACAATCCGCAAGATCCACGAGCCGCAGCCTTATTCCGGCGAAAAATCGCCCTATTGCACTTACTTTGTCGGCCACTATTATGAAGACCATCCGCCGGTCGCCGTCTTCATCCGTGATCCGCAAACTGGCCTGAAGGTCTGGAGTTCCGAGCACGGCTACCCGGGGGACGCGGCCTACCTGGAGTTCCACAAGAAGCACGGGCCTGGCGACTTGCGTTACTGGCGGGTAAGCGGAGCCGGCCGGGACCTGGGCGGCAAGGAACATTACGTGCCCGAGTGGGCGGACGAGGCGGTGCGTGCCCACGCCGGCGACTTCTTGTGGACGGTCAAGGAGACACTGCGGGCCAATCAATTCGCTTCGGGGCAACGGCCGGTGCTGTGCGCGCCGTTTGATGCCGAGTTGTTCGGCCACTGGTGGTTTGAGGGCCCGCGCTTTCTGGTCAGCGCTCTGCGCTGGATGCACCAGGACCCAGAGATTGAGGTCGTCACCGGCAGCCAGTACCTCGCCCACAATCCGCCCCAGGCGGCGGTGACGCTCCCGGAGGGTTCCTGGGGCGCGGGGGGTGGGCACTGGGTCTGGCTTAACGACGACACCCGCTGGTGCTGGGAGCGCATCTACGACGCCGAGTTGAACGTGCGCGATCTGGTGCAGAATCACGGCAGCGGCCACGATGATACGATGCGGCGGTTTATTCAGCAGGCATTACGGGAACTATTAATACTGGAGGCCTCTGACTGGGAGTTCCTCATCACAACGTGGGGAGCACGCGACTACGCCCAGGCCCGTGTTCAGTGTCACTATACTGATTCGAAGCGGGTGATGGAGTTGGCCCGGCGGTACGCAGGCGGCGAGTGGTTAAGTGATGAGGACTGGGCATATTTTGGCGCACTGGCCGAGCGCGACCGGATTTTTTCCGACCTGGACCCACAATGGTATCAATGATGCTGCAGGTACAGAACATTCTGCCACGTTTGAGTGTCACATA
>CAYNMY010000477.1:0-2138 GCA_964398275.1 uncultured Armatimonadia bacterium
GTCTGCGGTGACTCGTGGCCGAGAAGCAACTGGATCTCGGGAACGCTGAGTCCATGTCGTAGCCATCGAGTGGCCGCGTATCGCCGCAGCGAGTGGATGGTGAGGCCCTTGCCTTCCAGGCCAGCTTGGCTGAGCCAGCGCTTGAACCGCCGCTGCAGCGTAGAGTTGTGGGACGGGCCTCCCGTTCGGCTCGGGAACAGCGGGGCTTTCCCGGACAAGTTCTTCTCGTACAGATATGCCGTCAGGGCGCGCTGCAGTTCGGGGGAGATGATGACCTCGCGCTCTTTGCCGCCTTTTCCATGGATACGAATCCGGCCTCGGTCAGGGTCAACGTCCTCGACGCGAATAGCGATAAGCTCCGCGCGCCGTACGCCGGTAGTGGCAAGCGTCAGGATCATTGTCTTTTCTAGGAGGCTGTTAGCTACCGCCAGCAGTTTACTTACCTGTTCATCGTTCATCGTGGGCATCACCTTGTCTCTGACTGGTGGCCCTTCCACCTGTGCAGCCGGATTAGTCACTGCATATCCCAGTAGCTGGCCTACCCGGAAGAAACTGGATAATGCGCACAGTCGACGTCGCACCGTGGTGGTGGCTTTCTCTGCCATCCCAGACAGCCAGCGATTAACGTCGGCTGATACTAACGCCTCCACTGGTGCGTCACCTCCCGCCTCGAGAGTGGCGATGAAAGAGACCAGATCAGCACGATAAGCCGCAATCGTAGCCGGCGAACGGCGCTTGACCACCTCAATATGTCCCAAGAACTGTTGTATTGCAGTTTCGATCTTCATAACATACCCCAGCCTGACGACTCAAACCCACGTGGTCAGACGCGATCAGCCCATGGCAGGGCCCGTCGAGATAGGCCTTCGCGTGCTCCCCTCTTCGCGCAACTGCTGCACAGCCGCCAACGCCTTGCGGTGTAGTTCGTCGGTTACCCCGGCCACATTGCGCTCATCACTACTATCTGCCATACTTAGTTCCCCATCGCGTGCGCTGCATTGTGCGTGTGTACATACGGCATTTTCAGTACCTGGGCCAGGTCAACACGCCGCTCAGGTGTTGGTAAGCCCCGGTATCCTCCTCGCCACTACTGGGCAACCGCACAATGACGGCCGCCTGGCCGCTCCCATGTAACCGATTTGGTAACCGGTTTGGCTTCGTTTCAGGCCTGCGATTAGCCAAACAGGTCGGATGTTTCGCCACTGTCGTCCTCGTTGGTTCCCACGCCCCGCCATGACTTCACACGTTCCCCTGATGGCCCCGCGGGGGGTTTGCCCAGCTTTCCCGGCCAGGTGCTTGGGCACATGATGAATCAGAAGAATAGTCGCCCCAGTCTCTTCAATTACCTGCCGCAGGCGCAGAGCGACCCGGCCCATGTCCGAGTTGGAATTCTCGTCGAGGTCGCCCTCAAAGTCCACCAGAGAATCCAAGATGATCAGGTCCGCGTCAGCCTGCTTCGCCAGGTAAGCCAATTCTTCGACACACCTGGGATGGTCCAACCTATGGCTCGTCGGCATTCCGTGTGTCGCTAGGGGCAGCTTACTAAGTTTCTGCTCGCCATCGTCTATGAGGTGGGACATTTTGCGGATACGTTCGCGCAGACGACGCGGCTGATTCTCAAGGTCAACTATCAGAACGCCCCGCTGACTCACTGGGAGCCCAACCCAAGGAATGCCCGCCGCGACACACAGGCCCAGATGCAGCATCGCGTAACTCTTGCCGATCCCCTCAGTCCCTCTGACGATCACGATCGCCTCTGCAGGCACGAAGCCCCCAACTACATCAGACGGAACGGGACGCGGGTCCGCCAACAGGGTCGAGACGTGGACGAACGGTCGCCGGAGGCCGGGCGGCGGGAGCTGAGCGCCCTGTCTGATTTGCAGCCTCGCCCATGCTACGGCATTCCTCTGTCTCCTGCTCACCCGCTCATTGGCGACGAGTTCTCGGTAGCGTGAATGCCGGTCCTCAGCACCCATCAGCTGGCGTCGGAGACTGGCCCACTCCCGTTGCTCGTAGGCAAACAGGGAATCGTTATAGACGGGCTCACCCTCCAACAGCAGGGCAATCCCGCCCGGGCCGAACTGAACATACGTCGGCGGGTTGTCTCCTCCAGGGTTTCTGGCAGTCCCTGCGCCTGG
>CAYNMY010000478.1:0-2133 GCA_964398275.1 uncultured Armatimonadia bacterium
CTTGCTCAACGAAATCACCATCGGCGAGGCAATGACCACCGATGTGATCAGTGTCAAACCCGACACAGCGGTGCGCGAAGTGGCCAAGCTCTGCGAGACCACCAAGCACCACGGCTTCCCGGTCGTTGATGATGAGGGCAAACTGCACGGCTGCATCACCATCGGTGACGTCCACCAGGCCGGTCCGGAGGGCCTGGATAAGCCCGTTGATGAGATTGCTACGCACGACCTGGTTATTGCCTTTCCCGATGAGAGCATCAACGATGGGCTGCGTAAGCTGGGCCTGCGCGACGTCGGACGACTTCCCGTAGTGTCCCGGGAGGACCACAGCCGTCTGCTGGGCCTGCTCACGCGCAAGAACATTATATCTGCCTACAATCGGGCGCTGATGCGCCAACATACCCGGCTGGAGGAAACCCAAACCGAGGAGCACTTTGATTGAGCTAGTCGCGACAGGAATGTCGCTCCTACCGTGAGGTGGTCGCGACACCCTGCGACCCCTCGACAGGCTCAGGGCCTACGGCAAGCTCAGGGCAGGCGAATGTAGCTCGTACCATAGCTGGTAGACCAATAAAGGAGAGCTGAGCAATGAAACTTGGAGTAATCCACTACAATGCGCCCGGCGATACCGTCGCTGAATTCCTCGACTGGGCAGCCGAGACCGGCTTCGAGTACGTCGAGCTGCGCAAACTCGACCTGTGGCCGGAGGACTGTGACAATCCGCACGCCGAGGCGGAGAAAGTCACGGCGATGATGCAAGAGCGAGGCATTAAAGCCTCGGCTGTCTCCGCGAGCAACGACTTCGTCGTCCTGGACCCCGAGGATGTCGCTTACCAGATGGAGCAGGTGCGCATGGTCTGCGAGCTGGCCCAGATCGTGGGCACCAACGTCCTGCGCACCGAAGGAGGCAGGCCCAAGGACGAAGTTCCCGAACACAGACAGGCCGAGGCGATGAGCGGCTGCTGGCGCCAGGCGCTGGAGTTCGTCGAGCCGAGGGGGATGAAGCTGGCCATAGACAAGCACGGCATGGTGAGTAATAACGCGCCGCTGCTGCTGGAGGTCATCCGCACGGTTGACTCGCCCTGCGTGGGCAGCAACCTGGATACGATGAACCTGCGTTGGTATGGCTGGACCGTCGAAGAGTGCGAGGAGTTCTATCGTGAGCTGGCGCCGTACGTGATGCACACGCACATGAAAGACGGCACGGGCAGTCGGGACAATTACGTCGGGGCAGCCCTGGGGGAGGGCGAAATCCACCTCGACTATGTAGTCGGACAGCTTCAAGCCGCCGGCTACGACGGGGTCTGGTGCGCCGAATACGAGGGCCGGGAAGAGACCGGGCTGGGCTACGCCAAGTGCCTGCAGTGGATGCAAGCGAATATCAAATGAACAACAGATAACAACAGATAACAACAGATAACGGCAGATAACGGCAGATAACGGCAGCGAACGGCGGGCCGGGCGTGCTGGGGCACTTCGGCCCGTCTGCTCTATTATGTTGCCTGAAGCGGGGAAATCTCGTATAGTTAGATAGAAGCTGACCAGTCCAGCGGCTCCATTCCCGAGGCAAGGTCTGCCATGAGCGTGCGCTTGACCGTCCTGGGTAATATCAATATTGATTTCGTGGTAGCAGCCGACCGGCTGCCGCAGCCGGGAGAGACGCTGCGCGCGCCGGGCGAATTCAAGATCGTCCCGGGCGGCAAAGCCGCCAATCAAGCGGTGGCCGCCGCCCGCCTGGGTGCTCAGGTCACCCTGATCGGCCGGGTGGGAGACGACGCCTTCGGGCCGGCGCTGGTTGAGAACTGTCGCCGCGAGAATATCAACACCGAGTTCATCGAGCAGGATGATCAAGCTACCACGGGAGCGGCCTTCATTACCGTGTTACCGGACGGTCAGAATGCCATCATCGCCGTGCTAGGTGCGAACCTGCGCTGCACCACGGAGCAGGTCGAAGTCGCCAGCGCCGAGATCGAGCGCAGCGACTTGGTGCTGGTGCAACTGGGCGTGCCCCCCGAAGTCGTGGACCGCGCGATCCAGATTGCGGTGGATCGGGAAGTCCCCGTGCAGCTTGACCCCCGCCCCCGCCGCGCCGAACTGCCCCACCGGTGGCGCCGCGCCCGGATCCGCGTGCCC
>CAYNMY010000479.1:0-2132 GCA_964398275.1 uncultured Armatimonadia bacterium
GTCCGGCTGACCACACTGCCCTCCTGATACTCCACCAGCCCCGCCAGTTCCACCACCTGCCCAATCAGCGTACCGGTATCTGTTTGATTGTTATCATCATTCACCACTGCTTGTTCCTTTCTGGCCGGTGTGATGCGTCAAGTCAGTAGGTCGGGCACCTCCCCGCGACCCGCCGCCAAAATCCGCTCTTTGTGGGTCATGGTTGCCCCTCCCACGGCTATGGGGTACTCATAGGCCTTACGCATCGGGCCCCGTAGTTCCAGGCGTTAGTGTAGCGCCTGTTGCCTATCTTTCCTTGGACGCCTGATAGGTCTCAAACAGGAAAACCGCGAGAGTGCCTGCCGCACCCACCGCTAAACGGGCGTGTCTTGGCTCCAGCCCTTTCACCCTCGCCTCCTTCCCATGCCCGGACCCATAGAGTCCTCGAAGCTCGGCAAGACATTGTGCTATCGTGGCAAGATTGCTGAGGAGTCGCTTGATGCTGTCAGCGCCTCTGGCCTTGTCCGGTATGTCCTCGGGAAGAAGATCGAGTTTATTACGTACTTGCCTGACCAACTGTGGGAGCTTAATATTACTTGCAACTGGTTCGCCAGACTCGGAGAGTATAGTCTTGCAGACGGTTTCCACCAGTTCCTTGGCCGTCCCTATCGCCGATTCCGGGTCTGACTCGACTGCCGCCTCCATCCTCGTGACTTGCTGGGTTAGATAATCGGCATTCAGTGTATTGGCGACCGATTTCACGGCTCCCAATGCTGGGCTCCCCCCGAGAATACGGTGTCGTGCCGCAAACACTGGCTTACCTGATATCTGAGTTCTCGGTACAATCTCCCATCCGTCAGCGGCAAGGTACTGATTGAACATTCCTACCAAATGCTCAACATCGTGGCTGTCAGGGCGGACGACTGGATGAACCATTTCACAAAGAAAGAGAAGAAAAGCTTCATCCGGCCCATGCATGAGGTCGAATCGCGAATCGGTGAAGACCCAGTCGTCAAGCCAATCGTCTGGGTTGCTCTCTCGATGTTGCCAGATATCTTCATCGGCTGACTCGAATCTGGGGTCGTACGACGGCAAGCTTTCCAGGTCAAATACACGCGAAAGGAAGTCCGCTTCTGGCAAGCGGCCCCACCACGCGATGTTCTCAACCCGAATAACGTCGATGATGCTTCGTCGAGTAACTTCCGAAATGGTTCTATCTGAGTTGAGAAGCTCACCGTTCATGGCATAGTCTCCAGGGATTTCTGGGCGTGGGCTGTGCGCAACTCCACCAGCCCCTGCCGCGGCAGCTTGCGGTACTTGTCGCGGGCCAGCAGTGACGGGTGACTATTGGCCATAGCCCGCATTAAGCAACATCGCGCCCCATTATTCGCTCGATCCGGCTCTTGCAGCATTGTCCCGCTCTGTGTTCGGTGGCGTGCGCCCGAGCCTCCTCGTAGTCGGTGAAAAACCGACGGCGACAGCCGATTTGCTGTCCACTCGAGCACGAATCGATGTGTACAACTTCATAGTATGTTCTATTATCGTTAAAGCCCACGACGAAGCGAGTCCCAGTCATTACCATTTCCTCCTGTGTTCTCCATTTGACAAATGTTTTGACGCGATCAGCTCAGAGCAAAGATCAAGACGCGCCGTGCCGGTCTGCCTCTTCCCGCAACTCCTTCAACTTCATCAGCGCCTCAATCGGCGACATTGTGTCGAGGTCGAGCGATTTTAGCTCTTCGACGATGGGGTCAGGGGCAGCCTCGAAGAGGTGTAGTTGGGTGGCCGGAGTGATCTGTTGGGCAGATTCGGCGGAAGGCGCAACGGCGATCTCCTCCTGCTCCAGGCGGCGGAGGACCTCCAGCGCCCGCTCGATGACCTCCCCCGGCAGCCCCGCCAGCCGCGCGACCTGTATCCCGTAGCTGCGGGCGGTCCCGCCCGGCATTATCTTGCGCAGAAAGATGATCTGCTCCCCCTGCTCCTTGACGGCGATGCGGTAATTCTTCACGCGCGGCAGAATCTGCGCCAGCTCGTTAAGATGATGATAGTGGGTGGCGAAGAGGGTCTTTGCGCCGAGGCGGTTGACGATGAACTCGGAGACCGCCCAGGCCAGCGACATCCCGTCCCAGGTGGAGGTGCCCCGGCCGATCTCG
>CAYNMY010000480.1:0-2118 GCA_964398275.1 uncultured Armatimonadia bacterium
CTCTTAAGTTCTGCTTCGCCCGTCAGAAGCTGTGCGTCCGGGGAGACGATATCGAACTCACGGGCGTCCGGGGAAAAGTTCGCGACAACTGCGTATCTGTTTCCGTCCAGACCGGTCACCACAACTCCGCTCACCTGTGAGCTCCAGCACGTCGCGGGTGGCGCACTATCCCGCCGGGCCTGCGCTTCGACCTCTTCCGCGTTGCCGGCCACGAGTTGCACCGTGATATCCCAGAGTGCCTCACCGGGAAAGACGCGGCGTAGCCCCTCCCAGTACGGCGCGCAAATCTGGTCGTAATGGAGGCTGCCGCCGTAACCGGCCGTGCGCCCCGCATCCGCCGTCAGGGTAATCCCGTCTGCGCCCCGCAGCGCTATTACTCCAACCGCATCGTCCGCGCAGATCCACGTTGACCCAGTGGGCAGGACGTACGACGGGCTGTCCGCCGCAATCACCTGTTCACCGCCAGGCCATCGGTAGGTGCGCTTGTCGTCATTGAAGATATCATTGGCGATGTTGAGCTTGAGGCCCTTGAGCCGGCGCACGTGAATCGGGTAGTCAATCACCTGGACGCGGCTGAGTACCACCGCGCTGCGCCCGTCGGGAAGCGCAGCCAGGCAGTAGTGATGTTGCCCATTGACCCCGCCGCGCCAGCCTTCGACAATCAAGGTCTCGTCAAACTCATACCATTGCGCCAGCGCGATGAAGCAGCCCTCACCGGCGGCCTCCCAGCCCCAGTCGAGCTTCGGCTGGCACTGGTCGAATTGGGCGGTAATCTCCCCGACCATATTCTGGTCCCATTCGGCCAGGTGATCACCGCCGGTGGGGATGAATAGCCCGCAGGGCTTTTTTGTGGGGCTCTGCAAGCACCACGACACAAACAGATCATCGGAACGCGCCGACACGAGGTTCGCACCCGGTTCAATGAAGCTACCGCGTACCTGGGCACGAAACGCCTCAACGGAAGCAGGATCCGGCGGATCGCAGTCGCCGTGATACTGCGCCGCCAGCGCCAGCGACACCGCCACATCGGACTCCAGGCGCGTGTAGTAGTACATACTCTGCTGTGCAAAATGTGTCAGCCGCCCTGAGAGGAACGAGCCGTCGCCGCTGGCTTCGGCATCACGCAGGATAATGTCAAAGGCACCCTGCTCCAGCAGCCGGGCGACCGGATCGCCGATGTGCTTGCCCATAAACGCCAACACACTCAACAGATAGCACTGGCAGTACAGATAACGCTGGCGCTGGTCGCCGCCCGCTCGCAGCAGCCGTCCCCGCTCGCCCACAAAGCGCTTGAGCGTCTGCCAGGTGGGAATCAGGTTGTGATGCAGCGTCTCCGGCGCCGGTACTCCGCGCCGCCGGAACGCATCGTCAATCATCGCCATATTGCTGAGCACAATGGCGGTGTAACCCGGGTTGAAGAACCCGTGGTGTTCGAAAACGTAGTGAGGGTGGAGATTGGCCCCTATATGCCAGTCCTGGATGGTGCGGCCCGCGACGACTTCATCGCGCTCGGCATCCTGGGGCACCGATAACGAGTTCATAAACTGCATATGGGCGCGCTCCTGCCAGTCAGCCGCATGAGGGTGGTCGGGCTGCATAAGCGCCGCCCGCGCGCAGATCGCGCCCTTCCAGTAATTCTGCTCGGCGGGGGTACTGTGGCCCTGACCAATGAATCGGTCGGTGGGGAACTCGACTGCCAGCACGCTGTCGGCATCCGACGATATTACCTGCAGCAGCCCCTCGCGGAGTTCATCGGGCAACTGCTCCCAGACCGCGTCCACGCCCGGCATCATCCGCTCCAGCGACAGCGGCGAGAGCCAGGTATTTCCCCAGGTCCGGCCGTCCACGCCGGGCATCCCACCTGACACATGCGTGCGCACCGCGTAGCGCAGCGCCTTTTGGACACGGTCTAATACGGCATCGCGGCTCATCCCCGCAGCTTGCTCATCGAAATGTTCCGAGCCCGCCAGCGCACAGTACGCCCCGATGAACTTGGCGTTGGTCTGGTCGCCCCAGACTGTGAAACCGGTGCCGTAATAGCCCATCTCCCCGCCGAAGGCATAGAACTCGGTTTCGGCATGGCGGCACCATGGGGAGAGGGCTTGAATGTAGGCTTGC
>CAYNMY010000481.1:0-2103 GCA_964398275.1 uncultured Armatimonadia bacterium
ATATGCTGCCCTCGGATATGATCGCCATACTGGAGGATACGGTCAGTGGGCAGAAGCGCTTCATGCGTACCAGTAATTCGTATACATACAACAGCGGCGAGGGCGGCGCGCGGCTGGTGAAGATAACCATCGAGCCGGCTGACCGGGCGACGCCGGTTGTCAGCGACGTCACCGCGGCCGCCGCTGCCGGGGGCAATTGGGAGATCTCCTACACGTTGAGCAGCGCTGCGTCGGTGCAGGCGCGGGTGCGCAATATCTCGGGGGTCACCATTAAGCACCTGAGCAACGACGAGGTGTGCAGCGCAGGGCGCAACGTGATGCTGTGGAATGGGCGCTCGGACCGGGGGACGCCGGTGCCCAGCGGGCGATATCTGGTGGAGATCGAAGCCCGCTCGCCGGAGAGCGGGCAGAGCAGTCGGGTTATCGGGACTTTGGCGGTTATGCGATAAAGCCGGGCAGTATGATATGATGTGATGCCGTAGAGCCTGGAAATAGCCTCATCAGGCGAGGAGGCCAACGTACTATGAGTCTTATCAGGTCGCACAAATTCACTGGAGCAATTTCTGTATTTCTGGTTGTGGCAATGGTCGGAGCGATTGTGCCCTGGAATGCGAGGCCCGCGGTGGCTGGAGGTGTGCCAACAACGGCCTTGTTGTTCGCGGTAGCCGACAACAGTGGCAGCAATGTCACCGGTCTGGCCGAGATGGCTACTAACAGGATCCAGGTGGCTATGGGGAAGATCGAGGGGTTGGAGGTCACTGAGTTTCATCGTTCCTCGCCGCTGGTGCGGCGGGCGGTGAGCGAGGGCCGGTTGCTGCCCATACACATGGAGGCCGGGGTCGGCGACGTGCCCGGTGCGATCATAGTGGGCCATACACTGGGTGTCGAAGCCATTATTCTGGCGACGGTCAAGAGTGTGGACGCGCAGATGCCGCCGCGCCGGATAAGCCTGACGCTGGCGGGTGAATACTATCTGGTGGGCGCTAGCTATGATGAGGCGGCGGGCCAGCCGATTGCGGCCCCTCAGCCGGAGAAGAGCTTCGTGGTCACCGGCACCAGCCGGCCCCGGGCCAACTACACGGGAAGCGACCGCCCCCTGGTTCGGGAGGCGCTCGGCGATGCCGCGAGCAAGTTCGCCCAGGTCATCGGCGGCACCCCGGTGAGCCAGCTTGCCGCCGAGTACGCGCAGCCCCGCAAGACCAGCAAGATGAAGTGGCTCGGGCCGCTAATGATTGTGGGCTTGCTGGTCGTGGCACTTAGCAATTCTGGTGGCGACGGGGACGGCGCAGTGACCCCAGCAGACGCGCCGAGGCCGCTCCGTGTCGAGGTTGATGTCAACGCCATCCGCCTGGACTGGCGTTGGGATGGTTGGCAGAGTTCGGTTCCTCCTTATCCGCCCACGTTGCTGTGCCACCAGATTGAGCGCTCAATGAATGGCGGGGCGTGGGGGCGCATTGACAACGGCGTCTGTGGCAAGGAACGCACCAGTTGGCCGGATTATGACGTGGTTGCCGGCAACAATTATAGCTATCGTATCCGGGCGGTTTACACTGACCAAAGCGTCAGCGCCTGGCAGCTCTTTAGCACAGTAGTGTTTGCGGGTGGGTAACTAGAGAAGCTAGAACGGGTCGGAGAGAATCGTTGTTTGGGATGTGCCCGAGGCGAATTGTGATAATGTGCCACCAGCGCCGACCTGCGGTGCTGGTGGCAATGCTAATAGCAGTGCTTGGTCTGGCACCGCCGATTTCGGTGCCGCATTGTGCAGCTCAGGGCGCCCGGTTGGGAGCCTTCCGGATCACCACTACGGTCAATCCTCGCTCGGTCCCCGCTGATGGCAAGAGCGCCGCGCGCATCCACATTGATGTCCGTGACACCAACGGTAACCCCGCCCCGGACGGCACCAGTGTCCTGGTCACTACTACCCTGGGCAAGCTTGGGGAGAGCGGATTCGGCGAGCGCCCCGTCCTCACCGTTAAGACTACCTCGGGCTATGCTATCGTCTTTGCCAGCAGCAACACACCCGGCTCGGCCGTGGTGGAAATAAGTGTGGGGACCAGCCACAGCGAGGATGTGCATATCGAGTTTCGGCGCGAAGGGGAAGAG
>CAYNMY010000482.1:0-2077 GCA_964398275.1 uncultured Armatimonadia bacterium
CCGGGCAAGCTCAGCTATTTCGTAACTTCCCGGGCAGCGCAACTATTCACTACTTGACCTGTCTATTGGTTATGGATATACTCTACGTTGGGTTAGACGTCCAATCCAGCATATTGTAGCAAGAGGAGTTGAACACGATGCGCTATGGTCTGGTAATTGTGTTGACCGTTGGTACAGTGCTAGTAATGATCGCAGCTTGCTCCGCGCAGGGACTCGTCTATGGCCCCTGGCAAGTCGAAGCGCCAGAACTGGAGGCCACTACCTCCTGGCTTGGCTTCACCGGCCTGGTGTACACCCCCACGGCCTTGCTGTCACCTCCCCAGCAGATATCGGGGTTCGCGCACCAGGTCAAGGTTGACGATAATGACCGCAGAATCTACGGGGCCACAGTTGGGCTGACCTCCGCGCTCGAGGTGGGGGCGGCGCGGGTAACGAAGGTGCGCCAGCCTACTGCTGAGATCACTTACGCCACCGAAACGGTGGTCAACTTCAAGTACCAGGCCAATCTCGGCGGCCTCTTCAATAATCCGATGATGCCAAAGATGGTTATTGGCACCTACGACATATCCGACCAGATCAACCGGGTCAACTACATCGTACTCAGCCAGTCCCTGGGCTTAGCGGGAGAAACCGTTTCGCCGCTGCCGGAGATGAACGCCCACATCGGCTACGGCAACGCCGAACGCAGTGGCGGGCCGCTCGATGGCATCTTCGGGGGGATTGATTTTATTCCTTTCCAGCATGCCCTCGTGCAGCTCGAACACGATGGCGAGGACATCAACGGCGTGCTCCGGTATTTCCCCGCTCCCTGGCTATCGCTGGACGCGGGCATCGTTGCGTCGGAGTTCGCCTGGGGTTTGAGTATTGACAGCGGTTTCTGAGGCAAGCCCCGCCGCACGGTTGCGCTGCAGCGACCCGACAGCAGGCCATCACTCGTGGACGGACAGGGGCGAAGGGGTCCCCTTTCCAATAGGCCACACACACTATCTGAAGGAGGGAACGACAAATGTATAAGCTCAGCATCGCAGTAATGGTGGTGGCCGTGCTCCTATTGAGCGGCCTGGCCTACGGGCAGGGCTACTACGGCCAGATGTTCGACCAGGATGCCTTCGAGGCGTGGCGCGCCCATGCCGGTTGGTATGACCTCGGGGACGCGGGCAGCGACATCGGTTTCGGGATTGACTATATCACGAAGGACTACCTGGCCAGCTTCGACTACGTCTCCACCAACAAGGGCACCGCCGACATTGACATTATGTCCCTCTCCGCCAGCTACCTGTGGCGGATGGCGGAGAACCCCGGCACCTACTACGGCGTCGGCTTGGGCTGGTACGACGTGGAATGGGCTGCGAACAGCGACAGCGACTTCGCCTACCACGTGGTAGCTGGCACCGAGTTCGGCAGCCCGGATCAGTTCGGTGAGCCGGCCTGGTTCGCCGAGGCTAAGTACGTCTTCGGCACCAAGTTGACATTCAGCGACATTGACGGCGTCCGGCTGGTGCTAGGCCGCCGCTTCTGAGCGCGGCTCGTCGGGAGGCATTCACTCTGGCTCGCCCTGGTAACAATTGGGGTGAGCCATTTTTTCTCGTCTATGCCGACCCAGGATTAGCCAGGAGGAAGACCCCGTGCCAACTGACCTCGCGGGTTCACGCCCCAATATCGTAATCTTGATTTGCCACGATCTGGGCACATACGTCGGCTGCCTGGGCGCACCAGTAAGCACACCGGGAATTGACGCGTTGGCCGACGACGGCATAGTGTTCACTGACTATTTCTGCACCGCCGCCCAGTGCTCGCCCAGTCGCGGCAGCATAATGACCGGTCGCTACCCCCACAACAACGGCCTGGTCGGCCTGGCGCACCTGGGCTGGGAAATCGGCGCCCAGGAAGTCACCTTGCCAATGTACCTTAACGCTGCCGGCTATGCCACCCATCTGCTCGGCCACCAGCACGAGCACAACGAGCCGGCCCGCCTCGGCTACCAGCACATTGACCAGAGCCACCAGGACGCTCGCGGCGTTGCCGAGCTGTTGACCGACTTCGCGCATCACCAGGCACGCCAGTCAAGTCAGCAGCC
>CAYNMY010000483.1:0-2071 GCA_964398275.1 uncultured Armatimonadia bacterium
CGTGGGGATGGTGGACGGCACTGATATGGGTTGCTATCTATGCAGCTATTCTCGTATGGGGGACGGTGCTTAGGTCTAAGATTGGAGCACCACTGGGTTGGGGGGCGCTTCTCGTGTTTGGTCCGCAGGTTGGCTTCTTTGCATGGTTCTTGGCAACCCGGCGGCGGTTGTTCTTTCCGCGCGCATGAACGTGCTTGAGGCCTGTCGGGGCAAGCATGACCCTCCAACAGTCGTGAAGGCGGTTTCCGCCAGGCCGCTACTCCGCCTCCACCCAAATCGGACTCGACCAGGCCAGGCGCCGGTCGCATTGGGTGACGCGGACGTAGTAAAACACCGTCTTCGGGTCGCCCAGCCTGGGGATTTGGGCTAGCGGCTCGGCATCGGTCCAGGTCTCCTCGAACAGCACTCCGTCGCAGTCGAAGCGCTCGACAGTCTCGTTGTTGCGCACGATCTCCACCGCTGTTAGCTCGCGGGCGCCGGCGACCTTGATGTCCAGCGTGCGCTCCGGGCCGACCTGCGCCTCGGTCAACTCTGCGCCCATCCAGTGGCCGTTAAGCTTCACCGACAGCAAGATGTGGGAAGCCAAGGTCGCGTAGCAGCGGCGGGCCTGCAGCGCTTCCCAGAGTGACTCGCGGGTCAGCTCCTCCGCCAGTATCGCGGTGAAGCCGCCCATCACGACTTCTTCGGGGTCCAGCCCGCCCAGCGCGCTGCGATGCTCACCGGCCAGCCCGACGTGCGTATCGGTGCCGCCCACAAAGCCCAGCCGCAGCCCCCGGGCCAGCGCGTCCTGCACTGACGAACCGTGCCCGCCCAGGTAGACGGCACCGCCGATCTCGTCAACTTCAAATGAGCCCCGGTTCTGGCAGATCTCAATCAGCCGCTCGTAGCGCGGGTTGATGCTATCGAAATCGTACGTGCCCCAGCCGGTGCGCGGTACGGACTCGGAGTGGCAGTTGGGATGGTGCGATATCACCATGCACTCCCTATCACCGATTACTTCCCACAACTCCTCAGCACTCCCCGCCTTTAGCAGCGGCGGATCAGGCACCGGGAAGTAGACGTTCTTATGCCCGGTCTTGAAATACAACTCGATGGCCGGGAAGGTGACGAAGCGGCGGGGGTCGTTGAACTCGGCATCGCCGGCCAGGTCCTGCTGCCAGACCTCCTGATTAGGCGCCCCGATCGTCACCACTGCGAAGTCCAGGCCCTCGACATCGCGGGCATAGCGGTAGCTTGTGGGGTGATCGCTGCCCTGGCCTTCGTAGGGCTTGCCGCGGCCGCTCATCACGTGCAGGTCGCCGAAGTAGATATTGTACGGCTCAGAAAAGTTCGGGCAAACCGGATTGCTGGTGCCAATCAATTCCTGGGCGGGATCGTAGACCGTTATCCGCTGCCCCGCCAGTACGCTGCTGCTAACTTCGACTTCCACGCTGCCCGCCGACTGCTCATCAAAGTCAGCCGCAGCAGCAGCGCCTTCAGGGTCATATTGGGGAGAGCCGCGGTAGTCCTGGGCACGATTGTCGTACTTATCGCGGGCACACACGAGCATTCGCGCTGGCCCGCCGGGCCGAGCCGGCTGGCGTACAATCGCCGCGAAGTGATCGGGCGCGCCGCCGACGACGTCCACGCTGGGCACTTCCTCCAGGCGCTGGTAGCCGTCGCCTTCGCGGGGCGGCACAACGTAGGAGGCATTGCCCTCGGTATCTACCCAAACCTCAAACCAGGCGTGAGGGACAGCAATTTCCGGGCCTTTGGCCCGACGGAAGTAGCCGCTGACGTAGTCGCCCCGCTCGCCCAATGTCACCACGATTTCGTCCCCCGGCTCCAGCCGAGCCCCCTGGACTGTCACGAAAACAGCCGAGGGGCACCGCCAGTGGTAAGTCTGGGGGTAGACGTTATCCAACGCCACCTCGCAACTGGCGCCGGGCCGCGAGGCCGTCGCTATGACCTTCCCCACCTCCCAGATCGTCTTGCCCTGGTGCGGCGGCATAATCCTCAGCCCGCCGCCCGGCGCAATACCCCGCGCTCCAACCGTGTAAATCAGCCGCCGCGTCCCCCGGCTGCCCGCGGC
>CAYNMY010000484.1:0-2069 GCA_964398275.1 uncultured Armatimonadia bacterium
GATGGCTACATTGTCACCAACAACCACGTGGTCAAAGACGCTTCTGACATCAAGGTTCGCCTTTTCGACAAGGAAAACGACGAGCAGGAGTATGAGGCGGTGGTGGTGGGCGTCGATCCCAAGACCGAGCTGGCGGTGCTCAAGATTGACGCGCCGCGCAAGCTGCCGACACTTCAACTGGGTAGTTCCGCAGATGCCCGGGTCGGCCAATGGGTGGTGGCGGTGGGCAGCCCACTGGGATGGGACCAGACGGTAACCGTCGGCGTGATCTCCGCCAAGGGCCGAATTCTCAACGATCCCCGCAGCCCCAACATCCGCCTGGGCGATCTCATCCAGACCGACGCGGCCATCAATCGCGGTAACAGCGGCGGCCCGCTGGTCAACCTGCGCGGCGAGGTGGTGGGCATAAATGTTGCCATTGCCGCAAGCGGTATGATGGGAGGCAATATCGGCATCGGCTTCGCCATTCCCGCCGATACTGCCAGGAACATTGTCGCGCAGCTTATCAGTGACGGAGTAGTCAAGCGCGGCTGGCTGGGGATAAGTCTCGGCAAAGACTTGTCACCCAACATGAAGGACTTCTACGGCGTCGACCATGGCGCACTGGTCACAGCCATTCACGAAGATGCTCCCGCCGCCGACAGCGACCTGCGCGTTGACGACGTAATCGTGGCAGTCAACGGCAAGCCGGTCAACAAGACCTGGGACTTGCAGCAAGCGGTGGGCAACGCCCCTCCGGGCGCGACGGTCACGCTCCAGGTCATCCGCGATAAGAAGGAAGCGACTGTGGAGGTCAAGCTGGGCGAGATGCCCGGGAAGTACGCGGGCCGCCCCGAGCCTGAGGAGCCCGAGGAGATCAAGCCCGAGAAACCCAGCGGCGCGCTGGGCGTAACGGTGCGCAGCATCACTGCTCAGGATAAGAACAAGTTCGACGACAAGAACCTTGCGGGCGTGGTGGTCGCCAAGGTGAATCGCCGCGGCCCGGCCGCCGGCAGTCTGATGGTCGGTGATGTCGTCAGCAAGATAGACCGCACCCCGGTCACGAGTCTCGACGATTGGGAGAAGGTCTTAGAAGAGGCCAAAGAGGGCGGCGAGTCCTACATCGTGCTGCGCGTCTCGCGCATCCTCGGCGACGAAGTAGTTCACTTGGTAGTTGACATTGACGTGGACTGGTGAGCACGGGAACCACATCTGGCACCAATTGGAGAGGCCCGGGGGCGCCCGGGCCTCTGTTACTTCTATCCGCCGTTGTCCGTCTGTGGTTGCCGTTCTCCTGAGTGCTTTATCCTGTATCCTGATTCCATCCTAGTCGCGTGCTCACTGGACTCAGCACCCCGGTTAGGCTATAATCTTCGACGAGATGTTAGCACCTTACATTTGTACCGGCACTATTTCCCTGCTTTATCCTGAGCATTCGCCGTGACGCGCCACCGGAGCAACTGATGAGGCATCTGCTTGCCTGCTTGATAGCAGCAGCCCTGGCCGCGACTGCCTCTGTGGCGCAGTCTGCCGGCTCGGTGTCGCCCGCATCGCCCCCACGCCCCTCGCACATTCAAGCGCATGCCGGCGCACCGCCGGCCGCGCTGCTCGAGCCACTGGAGGGCAAGGATGCCCAGGTCCTGAAGGGATTCTCGCCCGCAGAAGAGAGCCAGATCGCCGATAAGCTGGCCAAGGTGACCCTCAACCAGCGCGTGCTGCGTATCGCGGTGGCCGAGGTAGAGGGCCTGAAGGCCGCGCTGATCAAGTTCCAGGCCGGCCACCAATTGACCGGCCAGATCCGGCTCAGCGAGATCGAGGCGGACGCGGCGGCGGCGCTCGACGCCGTCTTCTCGACCGATCCAGCTATCAGGCACCTGGACATCTGGTCGGTGGTCCCCAGCGAGGCCAATGCCGGCGGCCAGAGCCACCGGCCGGTCTTCTCAGTGGGGACAGATCGGCAGACCTACCGCCTGGTCAGCGCTTCAGGAAAGGCCGATTCAGAGCTGGTGCGCGCCCTGGGAGTAGTCCGCTACGACCCGCTGGTGTTGGATTACGCCCCCGACAATCCGGCCCGCGACGCCGCACTCACT
>CAYNMY010000485.1:0-2069 GCA_964398275.1 uncultured Armatimonadia bacterium
GGCATTTTCGCGCCGCCCGAGGTTATGATCGGCGGCTCAGCCGGGGGGAGTGCGTGGCCGCCCAGACTCCAGCAGCTATCCCCGGAAGTCATGGCCTGGGACGGCGATACGCGGCCCGACCTCGTTTTGGGGTGGGATGGTGGACTGGTGTGGTATACGTGGAGCCACGGGCGGATCGGCACCGGGCAGCCGATGACGCTCGGCGACGGCCAGGCAGTGGCTGAAGCGATCCGGGAGGCTGCACCGCAGGCCGGTCACCTCGCGCCTACCGCCGGCGACCTGGACGGTGACGGCGATGCTGACCTGTTGCTGGGGGCAGACGACGGCAGCGTGTGGTGGCTGGAGCACACGGCGGCGGGTGCATGGGGCACGCCCGGGCCGGTCATAGCAGGCGGGCAGCCACTTGTAGTGGGACGGCGGGCTCGTATCTGCCTGGCGGACTGGGATGACGACGGCAACGCCGACCTGCTGCTGGGCGATGCCGACGGGAAGCTCTGGCTGTGCCGATCTGCTGCTGGCACCCTTAGCGCGCCAGCGCAGATTGCACTGCCTGACGAGATGCAACAGGCGTGCCTTGCGCCCCGGCTGTCACCCGATGGCAGCGAGGTGTGGTTGGGTACTGCCGGCGGACTGATTGGGCGGGGCGTACGAAGCGACGACGGCGGATTGGCGTGGCGTGGGTTCGTCCGGGGTCGGCAGCCGCCACTTGATGTGGGACAGGCGGCCGCGGTCTCTGCGCTTGACTGGGACGGTGACGGCGACCTGGACGTGCTGGCGGGCAATCGCCGGGGCCAGGTCCAGTTGTTCGAACGCGTGGACGGCTCCGACGACTGTCTGCTGCAGCCGGGCAAAGCGGTACGGGCAGTCAAGGGCATCGTGCAAGCTGATGGTGGATACTCCTGGCCGCGCTGCGCTGATGCTGATGGTGACGGCGATGTGGATTTGTTTGTGGGCGGCGGTGCGGGTCTTGTGGAGCTGTGGATCAATTCGGGGACCTTTGTCCGGGCCGGAGCGCTGAGTGTGGCCGGGCGGGCGATTCGTACCGCCGGGCCCGCCCTCGTTGTGCCCTGCGATTATGACCGAGATGGCGACGTGGATCTGTTCGTGGGGAGCAAGCCACAACCGGCGGCGCACGCAGCCGAAGCGACAATTCCCCCGGGCAGCGTAGCGTACTTCGAGAATGTGGCGAACAACCGTCACTCGTTGCCGGTCTTTAGTAAGGGCACGTTACTGGGCATTACTATCGAACGCAGCGGCATGCAAGCTGACCTGGACGCGATCGTGCTGGGGCCGCAGGTGGCGGAAGCACTCGATACCACTCGGGACGGTACTACGCGCTTCTTGCTGCTGGCGGATCTGGGTGTGTTTCTGTTCACTACGACAAATTCGCGCGGGGCGTACCCGTTCCTGCGGGCGGCGAGCCCGGAGTGGCGACTGCCCGCCGCGCTTGTCCCGCCAGTGTATTCTGCCTGCGCCTGCAACCTCTATAACGCAGGCACGTCAGCGCTGCTGTGCGGGACCGACCAATATGGGATGGTCCTGGTCTACAGCGATTGGCTGCCCGCCCCTAATCCGTAGGCTCACGGGAACCTTCGCACTGCTCAGGGCGTCAGAGTCCTAGAGATTGATCAATGGCGTGCTCTGAGCTGAGCACTGCTTCGGACGTTTCTGGCGGACTTCCAAAGAGCAAGGTAGGGATGTATCGGTGAAAGACTCCTATTCGCGGGTGGTTCCGGTAGCCTGCTGGGTATTGGCCGTGCTCGTGGTAGCAGCGTTCCTGGGCGTGGCGGGGTGTGGGGGTGGCAACACTCCCGGTACGGGTAATGGCAGCCCCCAGATAGATGATATCGTGGGGACCTGGCTGCTGCATGCCACTAGTGAGACGGTGGATGGCGCCAAGGTTGACACAGAGGGCAGCGGGTATTCGGGGTGGTTAAGCTTCCATCAGGACCGAAGCTTTGAAGCGTCTATCACCACGCCGGAGACGGAGATCGGTCTGGCGGGCAGCTGGCAGTGGCAAGAAGGCGAGTGGCTGGTGACCTACTCTGGTCCATCTGCGGTAGCGGAAG
>CAYNMY010000486.1:0-2058 GCA_964398275.1 uncultured Armatimonadia bacterium
AAGAAATGGCTGGAAGAGAGGCGAAAGTAATGAATACGATAGCTCGTTTGTCCGTAGCGGGTATGCTCAGTCTCATTGTATTGATGGCGTTCATGTTGTTGAGCGTCTCGGGCGCACCGGGCGTACTTGCGGCTGATGTCGAGCTGGTGGCGATAACGAACCCCGGCTTCGAAGAGGGGGCCAAGGGTTGGTCGTTCAAGAAGAGATACGAAACTCAGGAGATCGCTGTTGACCGCACGGTCAGCCACAGTGGCGACGCCAGCGTACGTATCTCCGGCGGCGAGGGGGAGAATCCCTGGGCCGCGCAGCGGGTGGACAATCTCCGCGGCCTGACCGAATACCGGCTGGCGGCGAAGGTCCGGTCGCCCGAGGGCGAGAGCGCTGCCGCTGCGGTCAAGCTGGAGTTCTACGATGCCAACAACAAGAACGTGAGTGGGTGGTATGGGCGCCTGCGAACTGAAACCGACGGGACCTGGCAAACGGTGGAGAGGACGGCGACTGCCCAGGACACCGTGGTCAGCGTTGCGATCATCGTGCGCCTATACGGCCCGGGGACGCTCTGGTTCGACGACGTCGAACTCAGCGTTGTCACCCCGGGGCCGGCCCTGCTGGCCCTCCCCAATGACATCGTAGCGACGGCGGAGCAGGCCAGCACGGTGAGCTTCGATGTCCAGCTCGGCCAGCCGGCAGAAAACATGCCGCCGCTGGCGTTCGCCATCAAGTCTGACCGGTTACCGGCACCGATAAGGCCCGAGGCACACCTCGACCCGGCCAACGACCGTGTCATCGGCGTGCTGCTGAGCGTACCGGCGCTGCCGCCGGACCTGTATGCTCTGGAGATTATTCGGGGAGACACCGGAGAAGTGGGCACGGCGAATCTGGTAGCCATCCCCGCCAACCGCCAACCCGAGACCCTGCGTGATGACGGCGTGGTGCTCGTGGAGGGTGAGCCGTTTTTCCCGATTGAGATCTACCACGTCAGCACGGGGCATTACGAGATGCTGGCCGCGGCTGGGTTTAACGTGATGCAGGGCTCAAACACCCACAATCTGGATAGCCTCCAGACGATGTTGGACACTGCCCAGGAACATGGTGTCAAGGTCATGATGAGCCTGTATGGCGATATGAAGGTGCGCGAGAACCTCGAGCATTCGGTAGCGAAGATCAAACGCTTCAACGACCATCCTGCCGTGGTAGGCTGGAAGATCATGGATGAACCGAGTATCCACTCGGGCCTGCGCGAGCCGGTGATGGAAGCCTATGCCCGGCTAAAGGCGCTCAATTCCACCAAGCCGTTCCTGCTCACCATCTGCAATTCCGCGCAGTTCGGGCGCTGGGCCGATTTCTGCGACTGGCTGGAGGTAGACTACTATCCGCTGCCCAACGGGGTGATGGACTACTGTCGCAGCTTCACTATTGGGGCCCTCGCGGCTCTAGAGCCCTGGCAGATGATGCACACTACGGTTCAAGCCGGCTGGCACCCCGATCTGGCCAATCAGCCCACCGTGGCCCAGGCGCGAATGATGGTCTATCTGGCGCTCATCGGCGGCGCCCGAGGAATCGGCTGGTATTCCTTCCGCGACGCGGGTTGGGAGCTGGACAAGACGCCGCTGTGGGAGCACTTTCCGGCCATCAATGCGGAGACGCGCCAATTGGGCACGGCTGTTGTCAACGGCGAAGTCATTGACGTTCCCTGTTCAGACGAGGGCATTCAGTGCCGGCAGATAAAGTGGGACGGCAGACTGTACACGATGGTGGCGAACAACACCGAAAGCCCCATACATGCTCGTATCCAACTGAAGGCCGTGTGCACCGCGTCTGAGTTCCTACATGCCGGGACAGACCTGGCGGACTCTGGTATGGCCCTGCAGCTGTCGAACAACGGCCGCGCTATAATGTTTACGCTCCCCGCCGGCGAGTGTGACACCATCGTCTCAGTCTTGGCCGACGGCGGTGAGCCTCCCGGCGAGAACTAGTACTTGCTAGCGTCAATTGGCATTACTTGGTGGCGGAGTATTTCGTGGCTCCTGGGTAGTAGGCGGGCCGGCCTCGCTACGC
>CAYNMY010000487.1:0-2054 GCA_964398275.1 uncultured Armatimonadia bacterium
CTAAACCTTTCTCCCAGGATAGCAGGGCGCAGCAAGCAGCGCCCCTACGACGGCGGGACGCCTGTCCTACCGACCGCGGGCCAGGGCCGCGCGGATAGCTTCGGGCAGCTCACGTTCACCACTGGGACCCGAGGGCCGGGCATGGCAGATCGCCAGGGCCAGCGCGTCGGTAACGTCGGCCGGGCTGGGCGGCTCGGAGAGCCCCAGGACCTGGGTGACCATAGCACCGACCTGCTGCTTGGTGGCCCGGCCATTACCGGTCAACGCTTTCTTGATCTGCGAAGCTGGGTAAGCGGTCACTGGCATCGAGTGCTGGGCGGCGGCCAGGTAGATAGCCCCCCGCGCGTGACCCATCAGGATCGCCGTATGCGGATGGCGGTATTTCGAGTAGAGCTTCTCGACCACCGCCACCTCGGGCTGAAGCTCAGCGAGCGCCTCGGAGATACCCTCGAAGATGGCGAAAAGCCGCTGCTCCAGAAGCCAGTCCGACTCGGTGCAGATAACCCCGCCTTCCACCAGCCGATACCGGTGGCTATCAATCTGGTCAATCACGCCGTAACCGGTGCGCTGCAGCCCGGGATCAATGCCTATAATCCGCATAATCAAGCACCACGACGATTATAACACCCCCTGTGTGTCTCTGTAAAGCTTCCCTGCGCCAGGTCCACTGGCGCTGGAAATGCATCCCGGTCCGTCTCGTGGACAATCGGGCCGCGCTGGGGTACAATTGGGGGAACTTGCCAATCAGTTGGGCGTCTAACTATGTGTAGATAGCTGGCGCGGCGATTGCACAATCCCAGCGAATGGCCGGCTATTCACCGGAGGTGATACTGATGGGTCATCAAGCTATGCCGAGGCGGGCAACAGTGACGGCAGTGGTGCTGCCAATTCTGGTCATCGCCCTGCTGGGTATCACACTGTCAGGCTGCGACGAGGACGACATCGAAAAGATGCTGGGCAGTAGCACTGCTGCCGCCATCGAGTCCACGTATGGCGTGAATAACGACCCACTTCTTGTGGAGTGGCTCGATGATATGGGCCAGACCATGGTCAGCTTCTCCACGCGCCAGCATATTCCCTACAGTTTCAAGATACTGGAAACCGACATGGTCAATGCCTTCGCTGGGCCCTGGGGCCACGTTTACGTCACCGAGGGTTTGCTGGACTTCGCCGATAGCGAAGAGGAGATCGCGACAGTAGTTGGCCACGAAATCGGTCACGTGGTCAACAGGGATATCATCAAGTCTTTCAAGAAGAGCATCCTATTCGGGATCGGGGTCTCGGTAATCAGCGGCGAAAGTGAAACGCTGGGGACCATGGCGGGCATCGGGACGGGGCTGCTCAGCCTGCGCTACAGCCGCAAGGACGAATACGACGCGGACGACTCGGGGCGCTTTCTCAGCTACCGGGCAGGCTATAGCCCTGGGAGTCAAGTGCATTTCCTTCAGCACCTAATGGACGAGAAGGGGCGCCGCTCGCCCAGCTACATTGAGGTGTTACTGAGCACGCATCCCCCCACCGACCGGCGCATCAACCGGCAGGTGCAGATGGCGGAGAACGACCCGCAGAATCCCGATGCGCTGGTGCAGATCGGTCAGGGCTATATGCGCCGAGCGCAGTACGCTACCGCCCTGGAGTACTTCCAGAAAGCTGCTGACCTGAAGCCCGAAGCGGAGCACATCCAGGTGGCTGCGGCCGATGCGCTGGCCGCCTGTGGGGGAGATAGGCAGGCCGTGGAGAAGTACCAGATCATCGTGGCCAGCCGCCACGACAACCTCTATGCCCAGCAGCAACTCGGCTCGGTGCAAGCCAAACCGCCTGTGGTGGTCGTGGCGATCACGCCGGCGCAGGCCAATCAGGCCCGCGACTACCTCCCCGAGGCGCACCGGACCGCACTGGCTGCCGGGACCGCGGCTATCCAGGCCGAAACCTTTGCTGAACAGCTCGGCGGCCGAATAAAGCCGATAGCCCTCCGCAACTCCCAGATAAGCAACGAGCTGATCGGCCTGTCGGATCGCTACCCGGACATTGATGACGCCATCAAGGACGCAGTG
>CAYNMY010000488.1:0-2051 GCA_964398275.1 uncultured Armatimonadia bacterium
CTTCATCAGTCTTGCCCAGTTGCTTGGCCATCTGGGCGAGTGCTTCGGCCGCGGCAACATACTCGAAACCCGAATCAGCCGAGCGCGTTTCCAGGTTCACATAATAGTCCACGTCGCGCCCGTCCTCGAAGAATGTGTACCCGGGGAAGCGGTACGTTTCATCACCGTGGAACGGCAGCAGGCCGCGCTCGTCTACTGCCTGGCCCAGCAGGCAGCGCCGCAGCATCGGCCAGTGCTCGCGAATCAGCGCCAGGTCCCCGCTTTGCCGGTAGTACCAGTAGTGCTGCAATATCGCGAAGCTGGAGCTTTCCGCCGGCTCGACTGGCACCTGCGGCCAGTCCGGCTGGGGGATTTCACCAGTTATGTCGAGGTCCAGCCGCAGGTTGTTCCCGATCTTGCTCTCCAGCGCACAGCCCCGAAAATGGTACTCCAGGTGCCGCCGCACCGCCTCGAAGTCGCCGAAGGCACTCAGGCAGCGTACCGGCCCGTTGCTGTCGCGAATCCAGGTATAGCTGTAGCCGTCCATCGGCGAGAAGCCGCCCTCAGCCGCCTGCTGGACCGCACAGAGGTACTTTGAGATGGTGAGCAGGTCGCCCACCTCGGGCTGCTGGGGCGTTTCTACCGTCACGGTGCGCTCATGCCACTGTCGCCAGTATTCATACGTATCATCCACTAGCGCGAAACCACGCTCCCGGACCTGGTCGAGCAGTTCTGCCCCTTCATCTTCATCTTTGGTAATGACGAAGTAGGCCAGCTTGGCCACGCTTTCGCCGGGCTGGAAAGTGCCCAGATCGCAGCGCAGCACCGGCGCATTGTCACCCATCAGCATCGTCCCGGTTTCCCGATCCAGGTCCTCGGGCAGCGGGATATCCGGCGTACCATCTTTGAGCATCATCCTGGCTCCCAGGAACCCGCCCTGGATTACCGCCGAGCCCCGCTGGAGGCGAATACCAGCCTCTATTACCTCGGCATTGAGCGCCCCAAAAGCCAGAGCCAGCGACACTGCACGCTGCGGCGCCTCACCCTCATTGCTCACGATCATAATGCGGCAGATGGCCGGCAGGTCGGGCGGGACGAAGTCGTAAGTGGCCAGCCGTAAGCCCTCCGCAGTCCGCGACTCGGTGTTGACGATACCGCCGGGCTTCACCCAGCGCACCCGCTGGGTTTGCCAGGCCACAACTTCCTCGCCCGCGTACAGCAGCGGCACGATGTCGCCCAGAAAGCCATTTTTCTGATACGTCGGGCCGACGACATTGGTGAGCGTCCCCAGCGGATAGCGGGTGCCCTCGTGAGCAAAGACCCGGCCGTTACCGATGGGAAAGACGCCCAGGTCGGAGTAGCCAGGCCACTGCTCGCCTGCCAGGTTCACTTCTTCCTGCCAGTGGGCGAAGTATTCGGTGAGATGGGGATGGGCACTTAGCAACTCGCCCTCAGACATCGCGTTCTGCTGCCGGTTAAAGTTCGCCGGACTGAACAGATCGCACCCGCCACAAATCGCCACCAGTGCACAGACAGTTGCCAGCCAAACTCGAATATTCATGGTAAAGCACCTCGCAGCGGCGAAACACGTACTGATATCACGGCGGGGCCTGGGCTATTCCACCCCAACAGCCTGCGCCTCAATGGGCACCACGACCAGCGCGTTCGAGACCGCCCGCATCGCGCCGTCCCGGGGAGAGTTGAGCACCTGGCCATATTGCACCACGGTCACCGAGCCGCCGCCATCCAGGTTCATCGCATCACGCGCACCCAGTTTGACCAGAATCTGAGCCAGCTCCGCGAGGCTCACACCCTTTCCGGGTGCGCCCCGGGGAGTCTCGACCGCCACAAGCATCAACTCTTCATCGTCGGTAATAGCAACGGCCGCGCGTGACGTTACCCCCCAGGTCACGTCGTGGCGAAACAATTCCGGCGAGGCCGTCACGTGGGGCCGACCATTCTTGACCACGCGCGGGCCCGCGCCAATCGCGTACACCACGTCATTCCACGGTGGGGTGGTGCGCAGCAGCATCCGCACCCCACGGCCACGTCTCCTCGCCGTCGTCCGCCGT
>CAYNMY010000489.1:0-2048 GCA_964398275.1 uncultured Armatimonadia bacterium
CCGATGAACTTCGCGCGGCAGCTATCTTCGCACTAGGAAACATGGGCTACGACAGTGCAGCGCACGAATTATCAGAGCATCAAGGACACCTTTTTCGGGGCGCGGTCCTGTGCACACAAGGCGACTACGATCTCGCTATTCGCGCCTTCAGCCAGGCCATTCAAGACACACCACACTCTATTGATGCTTACATACTCCGCGCAATCGCCTATGAAGAGATGGGCGAAGTCGATTGCGCGATCAAGGACTATAGCCAAGTCCTTGAAATCGACGCCGAATACATCAAGGCGTATGCGTACCGTGCTCACGCCTATTACACAAAAGGCAAGCCGCAGCGGGTATTGCAAGATTGCACGTCGGCCCTGCGAATCGATCCGCAACGGGCGGATATCTATGGGATGCGGGGGGAAGCTTACCGAGCTCTGGGCGAGGACGAGCAGGCCATCGCGGACTTCACCCAGGCGATTGAGATTAACCCGCGCCACGCCGAAGCATACGTGGGTCGTGCGCAGACTTACGTGCTCCGCTGGAAAGCCAGCGGATCTCCAGATGACTACGACTTGGCTCTCGAAGATTTTCAAGAATGCTTGCGACTTGCCCCCGGGTTAGCCGAGGGCTACTATTCCCGTGCCTTTGCGTACTATCTGAACAAGCAATACGAATTAGCGCGAAAAGATTGGGAGAAAGTCGTGGAGCTCGAGCCGAATGGGCCACTCGGTCAAAAATCACGCGATCACCTGAAGAAGGTAGCTAGCGGGGACGGCAGGTGGGCTTGCTGCTGCGCTGGGCCAGTTATGTTAGTTGCGGCGCTCATTGCGATCCTGGTAATGTGGCTTTGTAGATGATGCGCAGGTTAGAAGCTTATCGTGGTGACAATAAGCAGTGCAGGAACCCGCAGCCCGCAGCGGCCACGGAAGATGCGCACTGATTACTACACGAAAGTATTTCTAAGCATCGGAGTGCCCAAAAAATGCTAAACGAAAGGCGGAGGAAAATGCAGAAGCGACAAGTACCGGACGCAGATGAAAGAGCAGAACTGGTTCGAAAGGCCGATAGACTGTGGAAGTTGTGCCCGGACCCTGGCGAGTGGTACGACAAAGGTGTTGAAGCCAGTCACACGTTCAACTGGGAAAACCTTTCTCCGGAGGCCAAGCGCGTGATACCGAAAGAAATGAACAAAAGCCGAGCCCAGAGCATCTCGACGATGTCCGATGTGTTGAGGGAATGGGCGAGGAATCCGGATACAGAAGGACAGCCCATACCACCCCAATGTGATGAGATCATGGAACTGATAGATAAACTGTAGGTCCAGGGCAGCCGGGGCACAGGCTAGCAGCCTGTGCCACCGAGAGCTTAATTGAGGACAACCATGCCCAACGGAGAACACCGCCGCAGGATAATTAGTGCCACGGCGCAGCAGGACGACCTGCTCGAAGAAGAGCTGCCCTCGCTGCGGCCGCAGACGCTCGAGGAGTACGACGTCGGCCAGGAGCACCTCATCGAGCAGCTTCGTATAGCCATCGCGGCCGCCCGCCAGCGCAGCGACGTGCTCGAGCATGTTCTCTTCGATGGCCCGCCCGGCCTGGGCAAGACCACGCTGGCCTATATCATCGCCAACGAGATGGGCAGCAAACTCTTTCGGGCTTCGGGGCCGTCGCTGGAGCGCGCCAGTGACCTGGTGGGGATCCTCACTAACCTCGACCGCGGCGATGTGCTGTTCATTGACGAAATCCACCGGCTGCCCCGGGTGGTCGAGGAGTATATGTACCCGGCAATGGAGGATTTCAGCATTGACTTCGTGGTGGATAAGGGGCCGTACGCCAAGACCATCTCGCTGGATCTGAAGCCGTTTACGCTGATTGGCGCGACGACGCGGGCGGGGATGCTCACGCCGGCGCTGCGCGAGCGGTTCGGCATCTTCCAGCACCTGGACTTCTATACGGAACAGCAATTGCAGGATATCGTGACGCGGGCGGCGCAGATACTGGAGGTGCAGCTCGAGAGCGGCGGCGCCGAGGAGCTGGCCCAGCGCGCGCGGGGCACGCCGC
>CAYNMY010000490.1:0-2037 GCA_964398275.1 uncultured Armatimonadia bacterium
GGGCCGCTGTCGGCCACATCTCCGTCACTGTGGTAGCGAAAGCCGGGCACGCGCGAGAAATCGAGGTCGGCCTCAATCAACTTCGTCCAGCTACGCTCGGCTTCTCCAATCGCCACCGCGTCCACTCCCGGCAAGGCCAGCGTCTGCTCCGGAAGTATCGTTGCATGAGGGCCGCCCACCACCACCGTCGTCCCCGCGCTTACCTGCTTGACCAGCGCGGCAATGTCACGCACATCGGCGATCATCGAAGTCAGAGCGGTGATACCTACCACGTCGTAGTGCGTCTCCTGGAGTCTCTCGCGCAACACGCGCAGCGGGTGCTTGACGAAGGTCGCGTCGAATATCGCCACCTGGGCATCAGTCTGACGCACACAGGAGGCCAGGTAGGCCACGCCCAAGGGCGGATCGCCTGAGGGATATCTGAACCTGGGAAAAACAAGTAGTATTCTCATATTGGACTTTTCTTCGGCGACGTGATGGATGAAGTTGTATTAAGAAAGCGATCTTGCCTGGAAAACTGGCGGGACAGGCGAGACGCCTGTCCTACCGGAACCGGACGCCTTTTGAGCACACACAAGATGCGCACGCCACGGTTACCAGAGTCGCCAGCGCCAGCAGCGACAGGAATAAGCCGCACACGACGGTCGTCGGATAATAGACCATCAACACTCGGCTGGCTCCGTCAGGAATTTCCACGCCGCGGAAGGTGTCGCCGGACGGCGTAATGGGCACCGCATCGTGCCCCGCAAAGCAGTGCCAACCGGGATACCACACGTCAGCAGCCCGTAAAGCTCCCCCGGCAAAGTCAGGTAGGCTTAGCCGGACATAGTTGAGGCCGGTTTCGACGGCGGTAGGTTCAACGGCAACGCCCTGCGGCCCGAAAAGTCGGTAACGGGACGAGCTGTTTGTCTCGTACAGATAGGCGCCCTCACCATGCCAGACCAGCTTTAGGTGATCAGACCAGAGCGGCTCCGTTGAGACAACCCACTTTACCGCCGCTTCATCAAGCAGCGACGAAGTCCAATTCTCCAGCAGCATCATATTGCCGTTTTCAACCGGTGCAGGCGCAGTACGCTCCATTCTCGCCGCAAACTGGTAATAATCGTTTATGGATAGCGAATCGTAGCCCTGGGGACTCAAATAGCCGTAGACCGTTGCCGAATTGGGCGGCAACAACGCCTGCGGCGTGCGGAATAAGCTCCAGGCGCGGCGGCGCGTAATCGCCAGCACCCGCCCCTCGGCCGGGTCACAGCGTTGCTGAAGCTGCCGGGTCAGCTCGGTCTGCGCGTACAGTTGCTCGCTTGAGGCCATCGGCACAAAACGCCGCCCCCACGGCAGCAATTCCCCGAGCAGCACCGCAATAAACCCTATGCCGAGAAGATAATAGACGATGCTTCGGAATCCAGGATGCGGAGATATCCGGCGCATCACGTGATCCAGCCCCAGAGCTGCGAGCACCCCGATGCAAAGTATGTAGACGAACATCAGGCGGGTGAAGCTACCGGTCAGGCCGAGCTTGGGCACGTAGAAGTAGACCGCACGCGCCAACGGCCCGCTCATAATCATCGAGAGTACAACCAGGGCCGCCACGGCAAACGCCCAGGCAATCCGGTCACGGCGATACACGACCGCTACCAGGGCCAGAAGCAAAGTTACCACACCCGCGAAGCCGCAGTGCTCGGTGTAAGGAATTCCCAGCTTCAATCCCGGGTAGTCGCCGCCCGCCGATGTCCCCAGGGCATCGGGCGACGCGAAAGTAATCAACTCAGCCGGCTTCAGGGAACGCTGCACCTGGAATTGCCAGCCTTGAGTGGTGGGGACCTGGCTGCCGCGCGGGGAATTCATGCCCAGCTCTACGGTGGGCAACACCTGCGCCATACCCAGCATCAGGCCCAACCCCACTCCGGCCAGCATCGGCCACCACACCACCCGCTGCCCGCACACCAGGCGATACAGCACCCGGCCTACGGCGTATGTGCCGGCGCTCATCCATACGTACGCAGCGATCTGCAGATGGCCCGCCAGCAGCGTCAGCCC
>CAYNMY010000491.1:0-2037 GCA_964398275.1 uncultured Armatimonadia bacterium
GCGTGTTATCATGGATCGTGAGGCCCCACTTAGAAGCAGACGGCAGTTTTGTCCGATGCCGGGAGGATTCATAGATGGCGGGACATTCCAAATGGGCAAACCGGGTTCACCGTAAGACCCGGCAGGATAAGAAGCGCAGCGCGCTGTTCAACAAGCTGTCGAAGCGAGTCATGTCGGCGGCGCGGGATGGAGGTGGCGACCCCGCCACCAATCACAAGCTGTGCATGGCCATAGACGCGGCCAGGGACGCCGACCTGCCCAACGACAAGATTGAGTATGCGATTAAACGAGGCACCGGCGAGATTGACGGCGTCAGCTACGAGTCAATCGTCTACGAAGGCTACGGCCCGGCCGGGGTGGCCCTAATGATAGATGTCCTGACCGACAACACCGCTCGCACGGTGGCCGAAATCCGTAACTTGATGAAGGAGGCCGCCTCCAGCCTGGGCGCGCCCGGCTGCGTGCAGTGGATGTTCGAGCGCAAGGGCGTAATATCGGTGCCGAAGCAGGCCGCCGACGAAGACGAGTTGTTTACCCTCGCCGTCGAGGCCGGGGCGGAAGATCTGCTCGATGAGGACGAGTCGTGGGAAATCCGCACCGAACCGAGTGACTACCAATCGGTCTATGACGCCCTGAAGGACGCGGGAATAGAGATGGAGCGGTCCGAGGTCACGATGGTGCCGAGCACTACTACACCGGTGCCCGATGGTGATGCGCCCAAAGTAATCAGGCTACTGGACGCCCTGGATGAGCACGAGGACGTCCAGCACGTCTTCGCGAACTTTGAGGTTTCCGACAAGGTCCTGGAGGCGCTCGAGGAGGACTAAAGACTGTTGCAAAACCCGTGGGAGGGGCACCCTTGCCCCGATATCTGCATAGGTTTTGTAGCTAAACTTGCACAATCCGTTTGGGCAGGCAGTCCTCAACCACCTTTTGCAACAGCCTATAGCTGCGCCCGCCCATATTCCTGCCGTTGACCGCTTTCTCCGATAATCAACTCTTGAGGCAATAACGCCTATGGCATCCCCTGATCCGGCGAATGACGTTCGAATTCGCTCTGAGCATGAGGAGTTTCATTTTCACAGCCTCGCTGAGCTGCAAGCCCGGCTCGACGAGCTGGGCCTGAGCCTGCCGTTCAGTGACGACATATCCGTGCTGCTGGCCCCCGGCGAAATCGGTGGCTTGTGCGCTCCCAACCGGCTATGCGTCCACCCCATGGAGGGCTGTGACGGGGCCAGCAGCGGGGCGCCGGCGGAGCTGACGGTGCGGCGGTATTGCCGCTTTGCCGCAGGCGGCTCGGGGCTACTGTGGATGGAGGCGACCGCCGTTGTGCCTGAAGCGCGCGCGAATCCGCGCCAGCTCTGGCTGCATGAGGAAACAGTGGGCGAATTCGCCCGCATGCGCGAGATGCTGCTGGCGGCGGCTGCCGAGTCCCTGGGCGCGGACCACCGGCCGGTGACGATTCTCCAGCTTACTCACTCGGGTAGGTACAGTAAACCGCGCGGGCTGCCTGAGCCGATAATCGCCCACCATTCCGCGCCGCTGGATTCCCGGCACGATCTGTCCTCGGACTATCCGCTGATCAGCGACGAGGAACTGGACGGACTGCAGGACCGCTTCATCGCCGCGGCCCAATTGGCCAAACAGGCGGGCTACGATGGGGTTGATATCAAGGCCACGCATCGGTACCTGATAAACGAGCTTCTGGCTTCCCATACCCGCGAGGACAGCAAGTACGGCGGCAGCTTCGAGAACCGGACTCGCTTCCTGCTGGAGGTGGTTGGGCGCATCAAGAGTGAGGTGCCGGGGCTGCTGGTCGGTTCCCGGCTGAACGTCTACGACGCCCTCCCGTATCCATACGGCTTCGGGATGGCCAGCGACGGGAGCGTGGAGCCGGACCTGGCCGAACCGATTGAGTTAATCCGCCGCCTGCACGAGGCGGGGCTTGATATTATCAATCTGGGGTACGGCAACCCGTACTATAATCCGCACGTCGAGCGGCCCTTTGATACGCCGGCTGCGGGCGGTTATATCCCC
>CAYNMY010000492.1:0-2033 GCA_964398275.1 uncultured Armatimonadia bacterium
CACGACATCGGGGTCGGTCTCGTCGGCGACAATCTCCACCCCGGTGCGGCCGTCGAACTTCTGCATATCGAAGTTGTGGTTGTGGTAGGAGAAGACCAGCCCCGCCTCGGTGTATCGCTTGGCCACCTCGTTACACTCGTGCGCGAAGTTGACCCAGCTTGCGGCATCCTTGTACTCCAGGGGCGGGCGCGCCATCGTGACATACTGGGAATCCCAGATCCTGTGCTGCTCAATGACTGCGTCGGTTTCGTCGCGCAGCCACATAAAACTGCCGTGGCCCCCGATTATCTCGAACCCCTGACCGTGGAAGATGTCCGCAACCCGCTGGGGGTCCCACGCGTTAACCCAATCAATCAGTTGTACCGCCTTGTACCCGATCTTCTTGAGCTTCTTTACGGTTGGCTCGAGTTGTTCGATTTCGTGGGCAAACTCCCGAACTGTGTAAAGCTGCAGTGCGATTTGCGTACCAGCCATCGAAACAGCCCCCTGTACAGACTTCTCTGATTTTATGCTCGCCGTCTGGACATAACCTTCAGACGTACCGGACGTGCCCTGGCGGCCCAGGCCCGCCGACGCAGTCAACTTAGTTTCCCCGAGGAGATGCCGACACCTCCGGTGATTCGCCTATCGGGGCTGGCGCGAGGAAAATGGCCCCATACTTTCCCGCCGGCATGCAGGAACCGGAGGCAGGCTTGACGAAGTGGGTATTGCGCACTCAACACAATAGCAGGTATTGACCAGTGAACGAGACTACCTACCATATATTGTTAATTGAAGACACGCCGATGAACATGAAGCTGGCTCGGCTGGTGCTGGAAGGTGCCGGCTTCACCGTGGACGGTGCCACTAACGCCCACGAGGCGCTGAGCGCTGTGGCCGACCGCGACTACGACGCCATTGTACTCGATGTGAGGCTGCCTGATATGGAAGGCCTGGAACTAGTACGGCGGCTGCGCGCCCAGCCGGCCACCAAGAACGTCCCGATAGTGGCGGTGAGTGCCTGGGCCCTTCCCGAAGATAGTGAGCGCGCCCTGGCCGCAGGCTGCGACGGCTACATCACCAAACCGATTGACGTCGGCCGGTTTGCCGACCAGGTTCGAGAGTACATCGTTGATTCCCGCAAACACGGCGGCCAGCCACCTGCGGGATGACCTTTGACCAAGGAGACGGCGAGCGCAGATGAAGGATTTTATCAACTTGCTTTGGGCGCTGCTCGGCGCTCTTGTGGGGATCGGGGCGGGCCTGCTGGCTGATTTCTTGGTCTTTGGCAGGTTCGGTGAGACCATTCAACGCAATCCGACCGTAGCGGCAATCGTGTTGTTTGGCTTTCCGGCGCTGGGCATGGTGGCAGGAGGATGGATAACGCTTTATATCACCGCCAAACTGGATAAGGCGCGCCGGGAGAAGGCGCGCCGGGAACGCAAGAAGTTTGTGCCCAAGCGGCGCAAGAAGAAATAGATCAGGAGAGGGGAATTGCGATGAGCGAACAGCAGACTAGTCCTGAAGAGCTGATCGGGGAGGTCACTCACTACTTCCCACACGTGGGGGCGGCGGTCCTCAAGCTCAGCACCGAACTCAAGGTCGGAGATACGATCCACATCGCCGGGCACACTACCGACTTCACCCAGAGCGTCGAGTCAATGCAGATTGACCACGCCGACGCGGGTGCGGCCGGGCCGGGCGACGATGCAGCCATCCTGGTAACCGACAAGGTCCGCGAGGGCGACAGGGTCTACCGCGTCGAGTAGCCGCCCGCGCCGGTAGGAGCGACAGGGTCTACCGCGTCGAGTAGGCACACCGCGCCGGTAGGAGCGACATTCTTGTCGCGATGACCTCGCTACGGCTTGAGGGCAACCTTATCAGTCGCCAGCCGCTGAACTTGCCCCCGTGCGCATTCGTCCATGTTAGGGAACAGACGGGTTTGTGGTATAATACAGACAGTGGGGGCGAACTGGATTCGACGGGGAGGTCAGTGCGCTAGGGCTGCAGGCCGAGATCTCCGCTGACTCGTAAAACGCGGAAACCAATAACTG
>CAYNMY010000493.1:0-2023 GCA_964398275.1 uncultured Armatimonadia bacterium
CTTGCAGGCCTGCGTCCCCGCGTAGTCAAACTCAGCCGCCTGGCCGATTATGATCGGCCCCGAACCGATGATTAGTACCGTCTTGATATCCTCGCGCTTAGGCATACACTCTCCATCGCTGGCAAAATGGCCCAGAGTTCGGGCACCACATACGGCCTCCGCCCTGCCTGTGGATAGTTCGATGAGGCGGTTCTGCTGTTCTGGGGAACTAATTCGTCCACCGCACCAGATGTTCCTTCGTGGCGCACAAGAACGCGGCGGCAGTGATGCGCAGGCGCGCGCAATGCTGGGCTGGTCGCCGAGTGTGCTACAGGGGAAGCTCGGCACCCAGATCAATGGCCTGCTCGTAAATTTCCAGCAGCCGGTCGGTGACCGACTCAAGGTCAAAGCGCTGCGCCCACCGCCGGGCCTGCGTGCCCATCTGGGTGCGGCGGTCACCGTTGTTGACCAGTTCCAGCATATTCTCGGCCAGCCCCCCAGCCCCGTCCGGGACTTCGCTGAGCAGACCGTTGGCGCCGGGGTCAATCATATCTTCCGCGCCGGGCGCGCGCAGCGCCACAACCGGAGTTCCGGCAGCCATGGCTTCCGTATGGGCGAGGGGCTGAGTTTCACTGAGGCTGGCAGTGACCATTATGTCAATGGCCGCCTGGTAGGGCGGAATATCAGGGTGAGGGAGGGCGCCCACAAGAAAGACCCGGTCCGAGGCACCCAGACGCGCCGCCCAGTTCCGGGCCATTTCCATCTCCGGCCCATCGCCGACGACGACAAAAGCAGCTTGGGGGGCCTCGTGAAGGACAGTGCCAACTGCCGTGAGCAAGACGTTAAGGTTCTTCTCGGGGGACAGTCGCCCGACAAATCCAATCAGAACGACTTCATCGTCCAGGCCCAGCCTCCGGCGAACCGACGCGCCGTCTGCCCGGGCAAATTCGGCTACGCGAACCGGGTTGGGCAGTATCTCTATGGGCGCAGCAACGCCCTGCTCCTGGAGGCGGTGGCGCGTGGACTGAACAGCGGTTGTAACCACCTGACACTTGTTGCAGTAAGAGGTCACCCGTACGCGCAGGTACATTTCGACCAGCGCCGTGGGTAGGGGGACCAGGGGGGCGAATAGCTCGTATTCGGTGTGGACGGTGCTAACCAGGGGAAGCTCGTTCCACCGGGCGTACCAAGCGCCCCAAGCGCCCACCCAGACCGGGTGCTGGGTGTGGATGACGTCAAACTGCATACGCTGGAGGGCCTTGCGCACGGAACGGGAGTAGGGCATGGCGATGGGATAGTCCACGTCCATCGGCACCGGCACGGCCGGAAAGCGGAAGACATTGTCGGGGTCGCGGCGTCGGTCGTACTTGGTCGGAGCAGGGGCAAAGACAGTAACGTCCACACCCCGCGCCAGCAGCCCCTCACGATAGGCGGCGACACAGTGGGCCACACCGTTGACCGTGGGATGGTATGTGTTGGTGAAGATGGCAACCCGCATGGACTACCCCGCTATCGCCTTCGCTTTGTCCTGGAGGATTTTGACCATCCCCGGACTTCCGAAGAACCCGACCAGTGCGCGCTGCCCGGCTTCGGGAGTAGCCCCATATAGTGGGGCGATACGCTGGATGAGCTGCGCCTGGGATGACTGGTATTCCTCCGCCGCCAGATCTCGGGCCATGTCGAAATGCTTTCTCAGCGTCTGGGCATCGAGGCCCCGCTCCGGGCTGGCCAGGGCCTCGGCATAAGCCGTTGCCTCATCTTCATAGTCAGAGGCGGGCATCTCGCGGAGCCAGGCCAGCAGTTCCTCTACCTGACGGTGGGCTTCATCCGCGCCCGTCAGTATGCCCATCTGCGCCTCGGTAAGAATGCTCTGGATCTGGGCAAGCTCGCCACCCTGGGCCGACGCTAGCTCTTCGCTGATCGAGCTCAGCTTTGCTTCGAGTTGAGCCAGGTTCCGTTTTTTTTTTAATGATTGGGTGACCACTGAGATCAACACGCCCCGCTTTTCGACCAACAGCGAACGCATCTGTTCTCTAACCGCCTG
>CAYNMY010000494.1:0-2000 GCA_964398275.1 uncultured Armatimonadia bacterium
GCAAAGAGATCCGGGGAGTGGTAAGCGGCTTTGACCAGTTTACCTTCACCCTGCAACTTAATAATACCGAAGTGTTGATCTACAAGAGCGCCGTGGCTATTATCGCCAGCGAGGGACAGGACACCGACATCAGCAAAGAAGAAGACGCAGGAGATGAGCAGTGATGAAGTTTACCAAACTTCATGGCCTGGGCAATGATTACGTCTACATCAATACCCTCGACCAGAACCTAAGCGAATATGACCTGCCCGAACTGGGCCGGATACTGTCGGACCGCCACTTCGGCATCGGCGCGGACGGCATGATCCTGGTAATGCCCTCGGACGAAGCCGACTTCAGAATGCGCGTGTTCAATTCCGACGGCAGTGAGGCGGAGATGTGCGGCAACGGCATCCGGGGCCTGGTCAAGTACGTCTACGAGCGCGGCATGACCGACCAGACCACGGTAAGCGTCGAAACGGGCGCGGGTATCCTCCGGGTGGCGCTGACAGTCCAGGATGGGATAGCAACAGCAGCGACAGTAGATATGAACAGCCCGCGGCTGGTGCGCCGGCAGATCCCGATGCTCGGTGAGCCGGCCGATGAGCCGGTCATCGAGCAGCCGCTGGAGGTGGACGGGCGGAGCTTCGATATCACCTGCGTCTCGATGGGCAACCCGCACTGCGTCATATTCGTGGACGATGTCGCCAGCTTCGATGTGACCGGCATCGGGCCACAGATAGAGAATCACGAGCTGTTTCCCGAGCGCACCAACGTCGAGTTCGTCAGCGTCGCGGACCGTGAGCACGTCAAAATGCGCGTATGGGAGCGCGGCTCGGGAGAAACCCTGGCCTGTGGCACCGGCGCTTGTGCGGCGGTGGTGGCCGGCGTACTGACCGACCGCACCGAACGCCAGGTGCAGGTCGAACTGCTCGGCGGCGAACTGCAGATCGAGTGGCACGAAGACGAGCACGTATTCATGACCGGCCCGGCCACTGAAGTCTTCTCAGGCCGGGTGAACGACCAACTGGTTGCCGCAGCTCGGAAATAGTCTATCAGCAGGAGATTTTCGTTAATGGAACTAGCCCAGCGATTGCAGCGCATTCCTCCCTATCCCTTCCGCGAAATTGCGCAGCTCAAGGCGCAGATGCTCGCCGAGGGCCGGGAGATAATTGACTTTGGCATCGGCGATCCCGATATGCCCACGCCCGATTTCGTTGTCGAGGCGCTTTACCAGGCCGCTCAGGACCCCACTACCCACCAGTACGATGAAAGCGGCTACGGTATTGCTGAGTACAAGCAGGCGATCAGCGACTTCGCGGCGGCGCGATACGGGATAGAGATTGACCCGGACAGTGAGATTCAGAGCTGCATTGGCGTTAAGGAGGCGCTGGCGCACATCATCTGGGCCTACATTGATCCCGCTGACGTGGTGCTGATTCCCGAGCCTGCTTACCCGGTGTTCGGAGTGCAGACCACCTGGTGTGGAGGTGCGCCGTTCCCGATGCCGCTGTTGCCAGAGAACGATTTTCTGCCCGACCTGGCGGCCATTCCCGAGAGCGCCGTGCACCGGGCCAAGCTGATCTTCATCAACTACCCGAACAACCCCACCGGCGCTGTGGCGAGCCCGGAGTTCTTTGAGGAGCTGGTCGAGTTCGCCCGGAAGAACGAACTGCTGATTGTCCAGGATGCCGCCTACGCCGAAGTAACCTTCGATGGCTACGAAGCACCCAGTGTCATGCAGGTGCCCGGCGCGAAGGATGTCGCCATCGAGATGCACTCGTTCTCCAAGACTTTCAATATGACCGGCTGGCGGGTGGGCTGGGCCTGGGGAGGCAGTGAGTATATTAGCGCGCTCTCCAAGGTCAAGAGCAACGTTGACTCGGGCACCTTTATGGCCATCCAGCGGGCGGGGATTGTGGCTCTGGCCAATTTCGATAGCCACGTGCCCCCGATGCGCAGCGAATACCAACGCCGCCGCGACGCGCTGGTAGCCGGCCTGAATTCCCTGGGCTGGAGCC
>CAYNMY010000495.1:0-1995 GCA_964398275.1 uncultured Armatimonadia bacterium
GTCCCAGCCGCCAGGACCGTCGCGGCCACGGACGTTGCTTCGCTCATAGTTTTTCGCCCTCCACAAGCCAAACCGAACGGTACGACGGGCGTCCCGCTGGTCAAGCGGTGGACAGGCGGGGGTTCGACGAGCTCACCCCACAGACGCCTGTCCTACCGATCGGAACCCCGGTATACTGGCTCGACGGCGACTGCTGTGTAGCCGGTTTCGTGCATTCGCTGAGCGGCACCTTCCGCGCGCGCCAAATCTGCGCATATCGCGAACAGTGCCGAGCCTGAGCCACAAAGCCGGGCGGGATGGCCAGCCGCGGCGGTCAGCCTCTCCTGTAGTCGGGCAATCTCCGGCCAGCGCGAAAAGACGGCGAGTTCGAAGCAATTGAATAAGTGCCGGTCAGAATCGAGCTGGCCCGCGGAGAGGGCTTGCTGTGCCACGGTCGTTATCTCCCCGGCGGTGAAATCCCCGCCTTCCAGCAGTCTGTATGCCTCCGTGGTCGAAACAGCCATATCCGGCCACGCTACGACCAGCGCGTGACCCCGCCACTTCGCCGCGACCGGCTGGACAGTCTCGCCGCGGCCAGAGATAACTGCGGTGCCTGTACCCAGGAATAGCGAAACGTCGCTGCCTAGCTCTGCCGCTATCTCGCGCAGGGCCGCGTCGGCGGGGCGGTGCTCAGCCAACTGTGCTAACCCGAGGAACGTCGCGGCCGCGTCACTGCTGCCACCACCCAGCCCGCGGCCGGCGGCAATATGCTTGACCAGGCTGATATCAACGCCGACCGGGCTGCCCACGCCTCGTATGAAGAGCGCCGCCGCCTGGTAGCAGAGATTCTCGGGGCCTTCCGGGGCCCAGTGGCCTGAGACGCGGATTGTTATCCCGCCGTCGGTCGGGCGTAGGGTCAACTCATCCGCCAGCGAGATGCACTGCACCAGGCTGCGCAGCTCGTGGTAGCCGTCCGGGCGCTTGCCCAGGACTTCGAGCGTCAGGTTGACCTTGGCAAAGGCGCGCAGCATTATCTCATCGCGACTGGCGGACATGGCTAGGTTCCTTGGGTGAGACGATGGAGGGCATTGCCCAGGGCGATGAATTCAGCGAAGTCCAGTGTCTCGCCCCGGCGGCTGCCGTCAATGCCCACCTCAGCCAGAAGAGCTTCAACTTGTTCGGCGGACAGATCCAGGATGGTGGTCGTCTTCAGCGAGTTGCGCAGCGTTTTGCGCCGGTGGGCAAAAGCGCCGCGCACGGCGGCGAAAAAGGCCGCTTCTGATTCTACGCCGTCAGGTGGCTCGGGCCGCAGCGTCATGCGCAACGCTTGAGAGCTGACCTGCGGCGATGGCCAGAAGGCCTGTGGTGGCAACGTCGCCAGTCTCTGTATCTCAGCGGCGTAGTAGCGGCAAAATATTGTCAAAGAGCCGTATTGCTTGGTGCCGGGCTGAGCGCGGAGCCGCTCGGCGACCTCCTGCTGGACGGTGATAACTAATCCGGCGAAGCCGGGACGCGTCTCGAAAACCTTCTCCAGAATCGGTGAAGTGATATAGTAGGGCAGGTTGCCTACTACGACGGTGTCAGGGCCGGCGAGGCCAGTCAAGTCCGCCGCCAGAAAGTCGCCCTCGCGTATCGCGACCCGCTCGCAGTCAGAAAACAGCCAGCGGAGAATCTCGCAGAGCTGCCGATCGCTCTCGAACGCGATTGTGTCCCAGTTCTCCCGGGCCAGCGGCACGGTGAGAGCACCCAGGCCCGGGCCGATTTCAACAACGCGCTGCGCCCCGAACTCCTCGACCGCCGCGACCAGGCGCTGAGCGACAGAGCCGTGCACCAGGAAGTTCTGGCCGAGCGACTTGCGGGGCCGGAAATTGAAATGCCGCCTCAGCCAGCGTGTGCGGCGGCCCAGCGGCATCTGGCGGACCTCTTCGGGCGTCGGAGTGTCTGTTTCCACCTGTGCTACGAGTTTACCTGGGGGATGTGTTTGTGTCAAGATGGGGACAGTGAATAGTGAATAGT
>CAYNMY010000496.1:0-1993 GCA_964398275.1 uncultured Armatimonadia bacterium
GCCAGGCCTTAACCAGCGGCAGCGTCACCGCAAACTTACTTTCCTGACTTACCTCACTCACATGCTCACCTCCTTGGCAAACAAAACGGCCGCAAGCTTGAGCTTGCCGCCTCGCAATGGGAATGTCTTGCCGGTGGCACAGGCTTCCAGCCTGTGTCCCTGTCATCGTCCGTGGTCTATCTCACTACCCACCACACATCTGCATCACCGCTGATATACTCCGGCGCGTGGCCCAGGAACTCGTCTACCGCCTGGCCGACTTCCGGGATATAGCGGTAGTCGTGCCCGCAGAGTAGGCCGCCGGGCTTGACTATCTGATACCAGGCCGCCAGGTCCGCTTCTACCGCCTCATAAGTATGTGCGGCGTCAACAAATATCAGATCAATGGTCTGGGGCGCAAAATCGCGCGCGGCGTCAACCGAGTTGCGCTCGATCAGCCGCGCCCGCGGGTAGTAACGCCCCACCACCTCGTGCGCGCGTTGGTAGGCCCCGATCTTACCCCGGCACAGCGGCTCCTCGCCACGCGGCAGCCACGTGTCTACGCCTATGTAACACATCATCGGGAACCACGTCAGCAGGGCCTCGGCCACCTCCCCGGCGTAGACGCCGACTTCCACCAGCCAGAACTCGTCACTGAACTGCAGATGGTTGGCGATCACCCAGGCCAGGGCTGCCTGCCGGCTCTGGGTGGCCTGCTGCGCTGTTAGCTTGAAGATGTCCATGCCAGCAGTTGTTCGTAGGCCAGTTTGGTTTCTTCCGCGGCTCGGCGCCAGGTGAACCGTTGGGCGATGCGCTGTCTTAGCGCTGCTGACGGTCCGTCTCTCAGGGCCACCTCGATCGCCCGCCTGATACTGGCCGGGTCAGTCGGATCGCAGTAGTAGGCCTCGTCGCCGAAGTACTCCCGCGTGCAACCGCGCTCGGCGACCACGACCGCCGCGCCGCACGCCGCTGCCTCTAGTGCGGCCAGGCCGGGCGTCTCGTAGAAGCTGGGCTGGGCGAGAACTCTCGTCTTCTTCATCAAGCTCGCCAGGAAAGCGCGATCCGTCGTGCCGGGCAGTATCTGGACGTTGCCGCGTGTTTCTGCCAGTCTGCACGCTGCTCGGTTATGTTCCCGGTCCTCTTCATTCTCGCCGCCAATTATCAGGGTCTGATAATCGGTATCCGCAAGCGCTTCCAGCAGCCCCAGCTGATTCTTGCGCAGCTCCCAGCGCCCGACCATCAGGACATCGGATTCGGGACGGTTGAGTTTCGGTACGACAGGCGTCCCGCCTGTCGGGCAGATGGACAGGCGAGACGCCTGTCCTACCGGTTCAACAAGCTGCGCGAAGCCGGCATCCACCGCGTTCGGAATCACCCGGTACGGTCGGCTGACCCCGAAGTCGGCGACCAGCATGCCGTATTCGGCATACGAGTTGGGCAGCCAGATATCCGCGCCGGCGAATACCGGACGAAGCTGCTGCTTGTGCTCGTTCCAGTGAAATGCTTGCTCTTCGGCGCTACGCCAGCCGCGCGCCGCCCACTGCATATACAGCTCGTAGCCGTTCCAGTAGATCGTGGACAGCGCCACCGGCACACCCCGGCGCTTGCCCCTCTGGATTCGCTTCAGGGTCAGACTTGGGTCCGGCGCATTGAATACGTGCAGCAGGTCATAGCCGCGGGCGTCTGGCTGGTCTTCAGCCGTGGCGTCAGTCGTCACCCCAAGCTTGCGCAACTCCGCCGCCGTCGCTGCAATTTGTCGTTCCGCGCCGCCCAGGCCGAGCTGGCCGACGAGCAGTACCTTCATGCTTTTCAGCTTACCCTCAGTATTCGTGACACGACTGCCAGCATGTGTAGCGGAGGTGCCAGTAGCCGTCGGAACGCGTTGACGCCGATTCAGACTTCCTTGCGGCGGGGCTGTTCCACGCATTGGCCTGCTGCGTTGCTCAACTTCTGAAAGTTTTTGCCGGAGAGGTGCGGAGAACCCGGGTTTTTAAAAAAACCCGTGCTCCGCCCT
>CAYNMY010000497.1:0-1986 GCA_964398275.1 uncultured Armatimonadia bacterium
CCGGACCGCATCCACCACGGCTTCTGGCGCTTCACCGACCCCGAGCACCCCCGGTACGAGCCCGGCAATCCCTACCGGAACGTCATACTCGACTACTACCGTCATCTCGACCAGCAGTTAGGCGCGCTGCTGGAACTCGTGCCCGACGACGCCCTGGTGTTAGTCGTCTCCGACCACGGCGCCAAGCGTATGGCCGGCAGCTTCAACGTCAACGACTGGCTCATCCAGGCAGGCTACCTCAAACTCAAACAAGAACCGACTCAGCCTGCTGAACTCGACGCCGCGCTGGTGAACTGGCCGCAAACCATTGCCTGGGCCTGGGGCGGCTACCACGCTCGAATCTTTATCAACCTGGAGGGTCGCGAACCACAAGGCGCGGTCACCGCGGCTGACTACGAGGGGGTGCGCGCCCGGCTTCGGGCGGATCTGGAGGGCATAACTGACGACCGGGGACGAAAGATGGATACCGTGGTGCTGCGCCCGGAGCAGATCTATCACGGACCGCACATCGCCGAAGCACCGGACCTGCTGGTTTACTTTGATGACCTGTCCTGGCGAGCCGGCCAGAACATCGGCAACACCGGCCTGCACAGCGCTGAGACCGAGATCGGCCCCGACGATGCCGTACACGACTACAATGGCATCTTCGTTATGTATGACCCGCTGAGCCGGGCCATCGGCCGCCGTGACCGGCTGCACCTTATGGATGTCGCCCCTACCGTGCTCTCTCGCGTCGAATTACCCGTACCCGCTCACATGGAGGGCACCGTTATCACCTGACCTCCGCCGCGCCTCCCCAGCTTCCCCGTCAACGAATAGTCTATCCGTGGGAAAATATTCCTTGGTGGCAGAAGAATCAGACAACCCCGGGGGGCTGGCGAGGGATATAGACTAGGAAGCAAAACACCGGGCCCTGCGACCATCCACTGGCAGTGTCAGCCGCAGAGCCCAGAGCTTTGGAGAGTTGGTAGACCCTCCATATGCATTGTACCCCAAAAATACGCTTGACGCAACCGACAACCAAGTGCACCGCCGGCTCATCCCCCATCCGGTCACAACGGATTCCAGGGGATAGCCACCTCGCTCTGCTCCTCCTCCCCATCCGGACTCCGCTTCTTCCCCCACTCAGACCACAGCAATACCAGCAGAATACCACGTCGCGACCAATTCTCTACCAGATGGTTATCTATAGGCTGACACTGCTCCACACCAATCCTCTAGAAAGCGTGGTGCAGAAAGAATGTCAGAAAGCCCTCACTCGACGAACCCAGACAACAAGCCCAGCCTCATTGACAGGCAGCAGCGGCGAGACGACAGAGCCTACGAGCCGACAACCGAGCTCGAAGTCGAGCAGATGGCTGACGAACTGCTGCGAGAGAGTATCGAGACTATGGGGCGAGGCGAATACCCTTTCTACAGCCCCTCATGGCTGCGGCAACTCACCGCGCGTGACGCCGAGCTGCCCAGTGCGGATGACGCCCACCCCTCCAGGCCCGAGTACATAGCTCTGGCCTGCATGCGTCTTCTCGCACAAACACCGATGAAGAGGGAGTCGTGCAGTGCCATTCGACTCTCGATCAAGGGTATGACGATACAGGAGATCGCCGTGCGCCTCCACACCAGCCCAAAGCAGGCCAGTGACTGGATCAATGCCGGCCTCGCGCGCCTCGCCGCGAAAGCCGTGGACCTGGACGAGATGCTCAACGAGCGCGAAGCGCTCCAAGCTGCCTGGTATGAAGACACTCATCGTTATGCGTGTCACGACGAGCGCCACTGCAAACTCGGCCAGGAAGCCTGCCGCGAGACGTGTTTGTGCACACGGCGCTGGTGGCTGATGTACGAGGATTAGTGGCGAACACTCACCAACAGCAGGCGATAACTGCCTGCGGACGGGTGGCAATGTCACTGCTTCTTGCCCGCCAGGCAGGAAAGTGGGATCTAGTACCGAATCTAACGGTCAGCCCCACACGACAAGACCCAAGTTGG
>CAYNMY010000498.1:0-1982 GCA_964398275.1 uncultured Armatimonadia bacterium
AAGCCACAGCAGAACCTGGTACGCTTGCGGGGCTGCTGCGCTGATTGCCCGGTTGTGTTGTCGGTCGCCATCGCTACCGGCTTTCGCTAGAGTGTGGACTGCTCCCCGCCCGTCATTCCCTTTGACTGTCCGAGTGCGGCCGTAGTTCCGGGGCTACTCAAAGACCACCGGCCCCCACTGGTCAGGTTGCAGCTTCGCTTCGCTGGGTGCGTCGGCGACGATACCGGTCTGCTTGTTGAACAGATAGGCGCGGACGACGGTATCAGTGCCGGTGTTATTGGAGAGCAGCAGGCCGACGTCGCCGCGCAGGGCCAGCCCGGGTTGCGGCGTCAAGCTCAGTTCGGCCAGCGGCACCGCTGCCTCCAGCACATAGCCGTCCTCGCTCTTGACCACGACGACCTGCGCCGTCTCGACCAGCCGGATCACGTCAATGATGGTCATGTTGACGTCCGCCGCCCCAAAGACTTTCGGCTCCTTCGTCCCTGGCACCACGGCGTCGTACAGCACTGCAATCGGCTTCTCCTCCAACCTGGCGAACAGCAGGCGCTTGTCACCGGCGACGACCTGCTTCTGCGTGCCGGCGGCGGGGTCAGCCCGCAGCATCAGGTCCACTGCATCGCCGAACAGGAACAGCGAATCGAAGCTCTGCCCCGCGTTTATCCAGGGATTGGGGTCCTTCACGTCGTAGAGCAGGTACAGATTCTGCGCGTCGTAGCCCAGCGCGACCTGCGCGCTGCGCTTGGGGTCTACATTGATATTGGCGGCCCTTTTCATATCCCAGTCGTCGGCCTTGCCGTCAATCGCCGGAGCGTCCGCCAGCTTCTGCACCCGAATCTCCTGGGGCTTTTGCTCCTCCGGCAGGTCCTCCGGCCGCACTGACCTGACCAGGACGTTGTCGCGGATAATCGGCACGAGCAGCGCCGCTTCCGCCCGCTGCGCAGGCGTCATCTCGAGCGCAGCGCCCGCCAGCCGCTCCAGAGTCTCCAGGCCCCCCACACGGCAGATGCGGTAGTCGGTCTTGCCCGAGCCGATGACGTAATAGTTGCCGCTTTCCTCGTCGCGCCAGAAGTACCCGCTCCAGCCCTCCTGGTCAAACCTGGTGTTGTCCAGCAATTGGCCGCGGCGGGCGTCTTTGGGATTGCCCGCGCCGCTGCGCACATCCGAGAACAGCTCGGAGACGTACAGCCCATCGGTGGTAAACAGGAAGTGCTGGCCGTGGTTGCCGCAGACGTGGAAAACATAGCCCTTGCCCTCGTCCAGCGGTGCGCTGTTGGTAAAATCGAAGGAGCCCACGAACTGCCCGCGATGGGGTGCGGGAGCTTTGTGTGAGCCGCTGACGCTGCGGTAGGGATTGGGATAGGTCCACAGCAACTCCAGATTCGGGGTGAAACCGCGCATCGGGTTGCCGTCCATGATTACCTTATCATCAGGCGTGGCCAGGATATGGCTGGCATCGAAGCCGAAGGGCACCACATCTTCCATCTTGTAGATTGGCGCACCGGAGTCCGCCCAACCTGCCAGAGGAATTTTGATGGCCCGCGTGTATACGGTCATATCTGGCGCGACGGCGCCCTGGCTATTCCACCGGAAGTGCTTGCCGCGGACCTCTTCATCTTTGAGTTCGGCGGTCTGAAGCTCCTCCGGCTGGACCAGTCCGTCACCGCTGTAGTCCACCCAGATAAAGTTGACGTCCCCCCTCTCGTCGGGACGGATATTGCGTCCGCCGCCGCGCGGGAGCTTGCCCTGCGGGTCGAACTCGTACCCGGGAATCAGGTCGAGTATGTACTTATCGGCCCAGTAGTTACGGCGGGCGTAGTAGTGGGTGGTGCCAATCGCCGCCCGCGCTTGCCACACGCCCTCAACCTTTTCGTAGATCACGGGGAAGGGATCACGCGCCACGTAGAAGGTACGACCGTCGTGCCGGAAGATACTGGCCGCCTGCCACTGGCTGGGCTTGGTGTTAGAGGCCAGCGCCGTGGCAT
>CAYNMY010000499.1:0-1975 GCA_964398275.1 uncultured Armatimonadia bacterium
AATACGCCTTTCGCTGGGGCTCGCCTGACTGGCCGGCCCTGGGGCACAACCGTCGGCGGCCAATTCGTGATGCGGGAAGGAGAGTTGCTATCTCCCGCCGAACTTGCCAGTCGACCATAGATATCATGCGAAAGCGGTAATCGTTCTGACCAATGAGCATGCGAAACGATAGAAAACGGGCAATCCTGGCCCTGGAGGACGGTGTGGTCTTCTGCGGCCATGCCTTCGGGGCGGACGGCGAACGCAGTGGCGAGGTGGTCTTCAACACCGGCATGACCGGCTACCAGGAGGTACTCACCGATCCGTCATACCGCGGCCAGATCGTCACGATGACCTACACCCAGATAGGCAACTACGGCATCAACTCCGAAGATGTCGAGTCCTGGCAACCCTGGGTGGAGGGGTTCGTGGTGCGGGAAAACTCGCCGATACACAGCAACTGGCGCGCCGACCAAGGCCTGAGCGAATATCTGCGCCGGCACGGTATTATCGGCATTGAGGATATTGACACCCGGATGCTGACCAAACACATCCGTGATGCGGGGGCACAGATTGGCATCATCTCGACCGAAGATCTTGACCCGGACAGCGTGGTCGAGAAGGCGCGCGCGGCCCCGCGGCTGGTCGGTCGTGACCTGGTGCAGGAAGTGAGCTGTCGCCAGCCCCGCCGATGGGGACACAACGGATATGAAGAGGATCTGCCGCCGGCAGGGCAGCTCAGTCTGGAGATTTCCGCACCGCCGCGGCGCTGGGTGCCGGCGGACGCGCCTGGGTCAGTCAGCAGCCTGCGCGGCTACTGGGAGACCTACCGGGTGGTGGTAATTGACTGCGGCGTGAAGCAGAACATCCTGCGGCATCTATACCGACGAGGCTGCGAGCCGATAGTGGTGCCGGCCACCACAACTGCGGAAGAGATTCTGGCCTGGGAACCGGCCGGCGTCGTGCTGTCCAACGGCCCCGGCGATCCCGCGGCGCTGACGTACGTTATTGAGACGGCCCGCAGTCTGATCGGCAAGCTGCCCATATTCGGCATCTGCCTGGGCCAGCAGATCCTGGCGCTCGCCTTCGGCGGCAAGACTTACAAGCTGAAGTTCGGGCACCGCGGCTGCAACCACCCAGTGAAGAACCTCCAGACCGAGCAGATAGACATCACTACTCAGAATCACGGTTTCTGCGTTGACCTCGACAGCATTGCAGATACCGGCCTGAAGCTGACCCACATTAACCTTAACGATATGAGTGCGGAGGGGCTCCGCCACGAGGAGCTACCCATTTTCTCGGTCCAGTTCCATCCCGAAGCCGCGCCCGGCCCTCATGACGCGAACTATTTGTTCGCCGATTTTCTCGAGGATATGCGCCGGTTGAGCGCGTAGGATCAGGTTGGGATAGTCAGCGGCGAGCGGCGGCTGCGTAGCGCACGGTGATCGCATACCACAGGTCGTCGGAAAGAGGTCACATGGTATGGCCTGGTCGAGAACCGCTGTAGTTGTGCGGATGGTTGCGCTAGTCATTCTCTTGAGTGCGGGCTGCCGGGGCCAGAAGCCCTCGCCGATTGACACCGCCTGGCAGCAGGTACACGCCAATCCCAATTCCGCCAAGGCCCTGATGGAGCTGGGCGAGGCATACGCAGCCGAAGAGGAGTATAACGAGGCGTTCATCCACTATCGCCGCGCCTGGGAGATTGATTCCAGTTCCTCTGAGATCGCTTACCAGCTCGCCTATACGTCGCTACGGCTCAACGACCCGCATACCGGCCTGAGCTGGATCGAACGGGCGCGGGCAATAGACCCTGAGGCGGCGAAGGCCGCGGAGTTACACGGGGCGCTGAAGATGACCAGCGGCGATCCCCGCGCCGCGATCCCCTTGTTCAAGGAAGCCCTGCGCATTGCCCCCGAGTACGGCGCTGCCCAACTCAACCTGGTCACGGCCTACAAAGTCACTGGCGCCCGACAGGCGGCGCGCGGGGCCGCCGCTC
>CAYNMY010000500.1:0-1973 GCA_964398275.1 uncultured Armatimonadia bacterium
ACCGTGGAAGTGCTTCCGTTTGACCTGCCTGAGCCGATGCTGGACTACGGGTTCTATTACATCTCGCGCCTGGCATCACCGGATGCCGACGCCTGGCGAAATGGCGGGGTTTATCGCACCCACGCGCAGTCTCTGGCCGAACTCAAAACCATGCAGGCCCATGGCATCAACTACCCGCTGGTTACCGGCAGGCCGGACGAATTTCGGGGCCGCCTGCGACTGATGAAAGAGATCGGCCTACCCACCGATCGGGTATTCTATCTCCGGTATCCGGGAGGCCCAGAACTGGTCAGGGAAGCTATAAAGATCGCCGGCGAAGAGGGCTTTGGGGAGGTCTACTTCTACCTCCACGATGAAGCCGACGACGCCACCCGCGCCAAGGAAATAGCCGTATGTGAGATGGTCCACGCTAATGGGGGCAAAACCTTTGTGGCCGACAACCAGGGCAACTCGATGCGTATTCTGAAGGAGGGCCTGGACCTGCCCAACGTGGCCCCCACTCCATCTTGCTGGGACGTGCGGGAGTACTACCAGAAGATGGGTCGTAAGGTTTACACGTACATGCGGCCCAACGCAGAGGGGCAGGCCGAGCAGTTCCGGCGCAACTACGGGCTGGGCCTGTGGCAAATGGGCTACGACGGGGCCATGCCGTGGACATGGTGCTCGTCAAGGAAATGGTACATGCCGGGGGCCTTTCCCTGGGTTGACGATCCCCTTCGCTACCTGCACCTGAAAAAGTACTTGTTCCGGATGATGCAGTGGCGGTCAGTGGATGGGTTCGTTGACACCATCAAGGCCCAGGGCTGGCTGGCGGGGATAAACGATGTCAGGTATCTCACCGCCCTTCTTGATGCGACTGAGGTAGCTAAAGCAGCCGGCCACCTAGAAGAAGCTCGCCGGGCCCAAGATTATGTGGAAGACCTGCGCAACACGATACCGTGGGATTTCCAGGGCATCCGCCGAGAACTCGCCGAGCGCACCGTGGCCTTGCATCGCCTGGTGCAGCCAGCCGCCGACTAACTGGGCCCACTCGTGACCTGCCCGCGTGGTGCCGCCAGTTGCCTGGTGAAGATTGCGGCTGTGGCGATGGCGGAGGCGGCAGACCTCGCTGTTTGAGACTACGATGGTCGCTGAGCTCACGAATGGCTACTGCAGGTACATACCCACGCAGCAAGCCTTCGAGCAAGGCGGATACGAAACTCACCGATGAGGGACTGGTTGACGTTGACCACTTCGAGATAACACCGTTGTGGGTTGGGTAAATGACTGCCCCTGAACTCAGATTTGCCAGGGCATCACTTTAGCAAGCAAGGGAGCTATCATGTACGAGAAGGGACGTAGTTGGTTTACGCTAGCGCGACTTGGAACGTGTTTCGTGGTGCTGCTTTGCCTGGTGAGCAGCCCTTATCATGCAGCGCCGGCCACCGCCGAGGGCTGGGTCCGGGGTTGGCTGATTTGCGGACCATTCCATACCGCCGGCTTCTCAATGGTGGCACCCTTTTTTGAGACTACCCTGGAGCCCAATGCTTGGGAAGTACACCACGACGAGTGGAAACCCGACCGCAGGTGGGAGGTCACCTGGCGACCCTATCAGTCGCCGACGGACGACATTGATCTCGACCTCGACGAGACTTTTGCGGGGCGGCCAGCGATGGACTGGCCACCAGGCTACCCACCCACCGCCTATGCTCATCTGTATATCACCACATCCCGGCGGGATGTGCTGCTCGATTTCCATGCCGCCAGTCCGGCGCGCGTCTGGCTCAACGGCCAGGATGTCACGGAGATAGAGACACTGCCCTCCGGCGTGGCGGCGCAGGCCGACTACCACCCCGCACCGGGCGACGGGCCTTACCGCAGACCGATCACGCTGCTCCACGGCGTCAACCGTCTGCTCATCAAGCTGTATTTCCCGCAGAAGGATTCCGGCACCGGGCTGGACCGGCCCACACGCTGTCGCTTACGCCTAGTGG
>CAYNMY010000501.1:0-1968 GCA_964398275.1 uncultured Armatimonadia bacterium
GCATGACCAGCAGAAGGCCGACCTCGAAGATTGCCTGATCGCCGCCGGCTGCATAATCTCCGGCGCGCGGGTGCGCCGCTCGCTGCTATCGCCAGGCGTGCGGGTGGAACGAGGCGCAGCGGTCAGCGACTCAATTCTGATGGACGACGTGCGCGTGGGTCCCGGCGCGCACCTGGACAAAGTTATCGCGGATGAAGGTGTCGAGATCCCCCCGGGCTACACTATCGGCGTGGACCCCGAGCAGGATAGCAAGCGGTTCGTCGTTACCGACAGCGGTATTACTGTCGTTCCTACGGGAGCCGTTTTTGACTGAAAATGCTCACTCGATGAGCACGGAGGTGGTTGTGGATGAGAATCCTATTGGCTTCTGCCGAAGTTGTGCCCTTCGCCAAAGTCGGCGGCCTGGCCGACGTCGCCGGCTCGCTGCCCAAAGCACTGGCGGCCCTGGGTGTAGACATCCGTGTGATAATGCCCAAGTACCAGGAGGTCGCCGACAAAGCCCCGGAGATGTCGCGGGCTATCCCCGGCTGTCCGGTGCCTATGAGCGCCGGGCCGTCCGGCTGCGGGCTCGACGAGTCGCGCCTGCCCGCCAGCGACGTGCCCATCTACTTCGTCGAGCACCACGACTACTTTGGCCGGCCCTACGTTTACGGGCCGCCGGGCAGTAGCTACCCGGACAACCTCGAGCGGCTGACCTTCTTCTGCCGCGCCATATTGTCCGTGCTCGAGCCACTCGGCTGGCAGCCCGACGTGATCCACCTCAATGACTGGCACACCAGCCTCGTAGCAGTCTACCTCAAGCAGCCCGGGATGGAGGGTCCGGCGACGGTATTCACGGGCCACAACCTGGGTCCCGCCTACCAGGGCACCTTCCCCGCCGACCTGCTGGCGGTCACCGGCCTCAGCCGGGATGATCTCGGCGTGCGCGACATGATCCAGGGCGACCAGATCAACCTGGCTCGCGCCGGCCTGGCCTGTGCCGATATGATCAACACGGTCAGCGAGAAATATGCGCAGGAGATCACGACCGACGAGTTCGGCGCCGGTATCAGTGACCTGGTCAGGCGACGGGGCAAAGATGTGTGGGGCATCGTCAACGGCATTGACTACGATACCTGGAATCCGGCCACTGACCCGGCGATTGCCCGCAACTTCAGCGCTGAGGAGCCGTCGGGCAAGGCCCAGTGCAAGCGCGCGCTTCAGGAGCTGGCCGGCCTGCCGGTGGTTGACGATGTGCCGCTGATCGGAATGGTGACGCGGCTGGATGCGCAGAAGGGGCTGGATATTCTGGCGGATATACTGCCCCAGATTGCTGAGGCGCAGCTCGTCGTGCTGGGCAACGGCGATCCCCAATATGAGCAGGTATTCGCCCGGGCTGCCGCCGAACGACAGAATGTCGCCGCCTTCATTGAGTTCGACCTCACGCTGGCCCGGCAGATATATGCGGGGGCGGATATGTTCCTGATGCCCTCGCGCTACGAGCCGTGCGGGCTCGGGCAGATGATTGCGCTGGCCTACGGCACCGTACCCATCGTCCGCGCTACCGGCGGCCTCGACGACACTATCCATGAGAAGGGCCGACGGGGCAGGTCGCAGAACGGTTTCAAATTCGAGGAGTATTCCTCCGAGGCCCTGCTGGCAGCAATCAACCGCGCCGTGGATACATTCGCGCGTCGCCCGAAACGCTGGCAGAAGATCGTGACAAACGCGCTGAGTTGCGACTGCTCGTGGGACCGATCGGCCCGCAAGTACGTGCAGCTCTACGAGGCGGCCGTCAGAAAGAAGGCGTAATTGCCCGGCCCCGCGGCATTGCCAGCCAAATCAGGCAACCGCGCAGCCGCCAGAGATATGTGGCTCGAGCACCCTTCAGCGCAGTTCGTAGAAGCGTGAGGTCTGCCATCTGCGCAGAATAGCTAATGCTTGTTTTCCAGGTATTCGTTCATTGTCTGCGCGGCTTTGCGGCCGTCG
>CAYNMY010000502.1:0-1964 GCA_964398275.1 uncultured Armatimonadia bacterium
GGATACAACTCGTCCGGATCTGAGGGCTTAGTCGCGAAGAAGGTAAAGGTAGTGTTGAGGGTGCCCGCCACGATGCCCGTGCCAGTACCCGGCGCTGGAATCATCCGCAAGCCGGTGGGCGCATTTGGCGGAGTGTTGATGTTGGGCCCTGATTGTATCCCGCTGGTTACAGTATGATCGTCCTTGTCCTTGAACTGGAATTGGTATTGCCATACGCCGGCGGTATCGAGAGAGTCGACGGAATACGACCACGCCTCACCGCCTGCGGTCGGGTCTCCGCCATCCAGGCTCATGTCCTGCCAATCACCCCAACCTACAGTGGGGTCGGGATTCCTGAGCCGAATCTGGGCGGTGGCGGCAGAGTCGACAGTATCATCAAAGTACAACACCTCCCAGACGAAATAGTGCTCGACATTGGTCTGGCCCTGGTCAGGATTGACGTCGAAGCCACCTAGGGTGGGCTCGCCCTGGGCCCACAGCACAAATGCAGTGAAAAGAGCGAAGAGGGCGACAAGCACGAGCACCTTCGAGGTGATTGACCAGCCACTGAGTCTCGGCATCATCAGTTCCTCCCTGCGGTTGACTGTCACTTGCTGTCAGCAAACCAGCAGACGGCCTGCCATCGTGCCGCCCACGCTGGGCCGAATTGTCCTGTTGAGACTCGACGTATTAACCTGTTTTATACATCAATTGGGCTATAATGTCAAGCAAAGCGCTGTGCCAATATAACCAGTTCTTCGCAATTTGCCAGGCGGATAACGAGGTTGGCGTGCCGCCAGGAACGGACACGCCCACGAACTCCCCTCCCCCTGACTCGTATCAGGCATCGGGGAGTAGCTTGCGACAGGCGAGGCAGCGACACGCTACCCCCCCGCTCTCTTCAACTCGGGTAGCGCCTGCTCGATGGTATCGCCAATCTGCGTGCGGTGTACAGATAGTGGGGTTGCGCCCGCAAGCTACGAAGCAGGCTCGATCTTTACGGCGCAGACCTTGAACTCAGGAATCTTCGCTACGGGGTCAAGCGCCGCGATCGTCAGCCGGTTGGCGGGGGCCTCGCGGTAGTGGAAAGCCAGGAAGACCGCCCCGGGAGCCACGCGGTCGGTCACCCGGGCGTTGATCTCGATCTGGCCGCGCCGCGAGGTGACCCGTACCGGCTCGCCGTCGGCGATGCCCAGTCGCTGCGCGTCCTGGGGATTGATCTCAATCGCCCCCACCGATACCAATGCGTCCAGCACCTCGGAGCGTCGCGACATTGTCCCGGTATGGAAGTGCTGAAGAATCCTACCCGTGGAGAGCACCAAGGGGTAGTCATCGTCGGGCAGTTCCTGGGGCGGGATGAACTCCACCGGCGCAAACTTACCCAGGCCCCGCGTGAATTTGCCCACGTGCAGGATCGGCGTTCCGGGGTGATCTCGATCCGGACACGGCCACTGCAGGGAGCCTTGCTCAAGGCGCTCGTAGGTGATCCCACCGTACGACGGGGTGAGTGAGGCGATTTCGTCCTGGATGGCGACCGCGCCAGAGTAGGACATCTCATAGCCCATGCGGCGCGCCAGCTCGCAGATGATCTGCCAGTCCCCCCGTGCCTCGCCGGGCGGCTCAAGCGCCTGGCGCACCCGCTGGACCCGCCGCTCGGTATTAGTGAAGGTGCCCTCCTTCTCGGCGAATAGAGTGGCCGGCAGGACGACGTCGGCCAGTTGCGCGGTCTCGGTGAGGAAGATGTCCTGAACGATGAGAAGATCCAATGATTTCAAGGCCTGCTCGACGTGAGTCTGGTCCGGGTCGCTGAGCATGGGATTCTCGCCCATGACGTAGAGCGCCTTGAGTTCGCGGTCGGCTGCGGCATTTATCATCTCCACCACGGTGAGGCCCGGCGCGGCGGGCAACGATACCCCCCCCCCCCCCCCGAACATCGCCCGCACCGCCACGGCCGGCCCCTTGGTCGTGGCCGGGGAGACGGTGGG
>CAYNMY010000503.1:0-1954 GCA_964398275.1 uncultured Armatimonadia bacterium
GATCGTGGCAGCTTGGCCCTCGCACCGGGCAGGTGGTTGCAGTGGAACACGTGGATATTGATTGCTCTGGAGGTAGTGATGCTGGCAGCTAGACGGGCGCGGGGGCTGTGGCTCGGCGGGGGTGTTTTCCTGGTGATTGCGGTACTCTCGCCCTGGCTGATGCGCCTGGAGCCTGCTTTCCAGGATGTGCTTTTCCGACTGCGCGGCCGCCAGCCGGCCGAGTCGCGTATCGTCATCGTCGCTATTGATGAGCGGAGCGTGGCCAGGATCGGCCCCTGGCCCTGGTCGTACCGCGATATGGGAGAGTTGGTGACGCGGCTGGCCCAGGCGGGGGCGGAGGTAATCGGGTTGGATGTGGTGGCCCTGATTACTCAGGCGCAGCGGGAATCCGCCCGCGAGGGTGGCGCCGCGCTGGCTGAAGCGATGCGCAGGCACGGCGCGGTGGTCCTGCCCAGTGTCATTTTGCCCCCGCGCGGACAGCCCAGTACGCTGGCACCGGAGGTTGGGCTGGCGGCACAGTTCGCCGTGGGTGCCGGCAAGGTCCCGCGCCCGGTGAGTCTCCGAGAGGGCCGGCTGCATATCCCGGAGCCAGGACTGATCGAGGCGGCAGGTGGGCTGGGCACAATCAATGTTACCCCCGAAGCCGAAGGCACGCTGCGCCGAATGCCCTTGATTGCCTCCGACGAAGGCCGTATCTACCCCAGTTTTCCCACCGAAGTGGCCCGCGTGTTCCTCAATATCGGGGCGGGCGCACAGCACGGCTCGGCGTCGCCGGGAGACGGGGGGCGGCGGCGGGGGGAGACGGTTATTCCGATGGATAGCAACGGCGAGATGTTGCTGAACTTCCCGCGCGGATATCCCAGCTACGAGATGGTCTCGTGTGCCGACGTTTTCGATCTTCCCACCGAGCAACTCCAGTCTCAGTTCGCCGGCAAGATCGTGCTGGTTGGGCCGACGGCCGTGGACATTGCCCGGCTGTATCGGTCGCCGATCTCCCCCCTGGTACCGGGCGTTGAAATAGCCGCGGTGGCAGTGGATAACATCATCAACGGGCAAGCTCTGCGCCCGCTGCCCTGGTGGATGACCATCTTGCTGACAGCGGTGGTTTGTCTGGTGCTGGGAGGGGTGCTGGCCGGGCTGGACGCCTGGTCCGCTTTGCTCGTCGGCGTTACGGCCGTTGTCGGCTACCTGAGCCTGGGCCTACTGTTGTTTGTGAACAACATCGTCTTACCGATGGCCCTACCGCTTGTGGGCAGTGCCGCGGTGGTTATGATGCTGGTGGCCAGGGCTGCTGCGCTTAGCGAGCAGGAGAGAGAGCGTGTGGAGGCTCAGCTTCAAGCCCGAATCCAGAGCATACTTGGGGTGGGCCGGCTGATTGTCTCGAGCCTCGACCGCGACCAGCTACTCGACCAGACGCTCCAGTGGGTCGAGACTGAACTGAGAGCGGAGGCGGCCTCGATCCTGGTCATTGACCAGGACCATCGGCAACTGCGATTCCTGGCGGCTACTGGGGAGAAGGCGGAGGAGGTCAAGGACTTTACGGTGCAATTGGGGCACGGGATCGCCGGGCAAGTCGCGGCCAGCGGCGAGGCTCTGATCGTCAATGATGCGGGCCGCGACCCGCGTCAGGCTCACGACATCGCGCAGGCCCTGGACTTCCCCACCGAATCGGTCCTGGCCGTACCGATGACCCTGCACGGTGAGGTGGTGGGGGTTATCGAAGCGCTCAACAAGCGCGGTGGGATGCCCTTTACCGAAGACGACGCGGGGCTGCTGACGGTCATTGCTCAACAGGCGGCGCTGTTCCTGGACAGCGCCCGGCTTTATGCCGAGTTGCAGCAGCGGGTGGACTTTGCCAATGCTGAACTGCGCGAGGCCACCGCCCAGCTCAACGACGAACAGGCGCGCATTGAGACACTAATCGCGCAGATGGCCTCCGGAGTTCTAGCCACCG
>CAYNMY010000504.1:0-1948 GCA_964398275.1 uncultured Armatimonadia bacterium
CCGGGCGCGGGGGTGGGGGGGAGGCCGCCGCTTGCCCTGAGCTGGTCGAAGGGTTGTCGCTTGGTACGACAGGCGTCCCGCCTGTCGGCCATTGGGACAGGCGAGACGCCTGTCCTACCGGTGGTACAAGTGGGCACCTGTGAAATGATACCAGCAGCCTTTCGCGTCGCTCATAAGAAGGAGGTCTTTGCATGAACTACAACCCGAAGGCAGTAGGTGGCGGTTACCTGCAGTCAGCGGTGCGGATCGAGCACCGTCCGGGTCGCCCGCCGCGTCCTGAGGACAAAGACGAGTTCCTGGAGAAGCTGGAATACTTGCATGAGGCGGGCGTACAGGCCTGGTGGTACAGCGTCTCGGGGAAAGGTTCGTTCCCGCTGTTTCCCAGCAAGTACCTGCCCCATCATCCTGATGCGGTGCCGGGCATGTACGAGTGGATGGCCGAAGAAATCCACAAGCGCGACATGGTTGCGTTTTCCTGGGAGTATATGAACACTGCTCCCTACTACATCGCCGAGCACCCGGAAGACCGCATGCAGTTTCTCAAGCTCAGGGAGCCTACGCCTGCCGACCAGCGCGAAGCCGCCCTCGCCCGCATCAATGGAACGTACAACTGCGGCGGCAGCCCGGTTCCTTGTTATCTCTCGCCCTACGGCCAGCTCCTCAAGGACTTCTGTGTTGAGGTGGTTACTGATCTGGGCTGGGACGGCCTCTGGTTTGACGGCTCGATGTTTATGGGCGTATGGGGCTGGCCCGATGGCCGGATCGGCTGCTGCTGCGAGCGTTGCCAGAAGGCCTTCTACGACGATACGGGCCTGCACATCCCCGAGTACGAAGATCTGTCCGATCCGGACTTCCGCGAGTTTGTGAAGTGGCGCTATCGTTTCTTCGGCGAGTATTGGCGCGAGCTATGCGACTACGTCCGCGACCACAGCGCCACCGGGCTGATCGCCTTGAACAATTTCCAGTGTATGAGTCATCCCTACGGCGAAAGTTGCCCGCTGCACACGCTCAACATTGATGGCCTGGTCGCCTCGGAGATCCGCCAGCGCCCGTTCATGCTTTCCCTGATGATGAAATTCCTGCGCGCCGTCAGCGATGTACATACCCCCGAGGTCTGGATCGCCCAGACCCCCGGCGGCCCCAATTCCATCCCTGACGATATGATCTACTACGGGATGCTCTGTATGACCTCGGGCGGCTTCTCCAGTATGGGCCTGAGCGGCGGCCCCCGCCACAATGTCACCACCCTTCGGGCCATCGGTGACGCTCTCAAACCCCGCGCTCCCTACGTGGGCGGCGATCCCGTGCGCTATGTCGGGATGCTGCTCTCGGTGAGCACGATTGACTTCGCTTATCCGGGCGACAGCGAGAAGCCGTGGCGTTCGGCCTACGGCATGCACAATATGCTCCAGCACGCCCACCTACCGGTGCAGCCCGTGCTCGATGACCAGGTTACGACCGAGTCGCTTGCAGCCTACCCGGTTGTGGCGCTCTCGGATGTGCGCTGTCTCAGCGACGAGCAGGCCCAGGCGCTCGAGCAGTACGTCAAGCAGGGCGGGCTGCTTATTGCTACCGCCAACACCGGTATACTCGACGAGAACGGCTGGCCGCGCGAGCGGCCGGTACTGGATGACTTGCTGGGGATCATGCAGCGGCGGGACGATCCGGCCCCGGGGAATATCACGCCTCAGGGCGAGTGGGCAGACGGTTTGCCGGACTACCTGAACTTCGATCCGGGCCGCACGGGTGAACCGCCCAACACCTTCGAGCCGAATGTCTGGGCGGAGTTCTCCGACGATGTCGAGGTCCTCGCGCTCAGCCGCGAGCCTTCGCCCTCCGGCGGGCAAGTTCATACCTCCGAACCCGTCGTGTCTGCTCCGCCGCCGGGGATTGTCACGCGCGCGGGGGGGGCGGGGCGCGGGAGCTACAGCACTCGGCATCTGGGGCC
>CAYNMY010000505.1:0-1940 GCA_964398275.1 uncultured Armatimonadia bacterium
AAAAGCGAGACGGTCACCCGTCGGAGCGGCGTTGGCCAGGATCGCCGCAAAGGTATACTCGCCCGCCGGCCCGTCAAGCGTGATCTCTTCGCAGAGAACCGGCACCGCCAGCGGGCCATCCTCGCCCGGCGGGGGCGCAGGGATGCTCACCACCGTGCGATGCTCCCAGGCAAGGCCCGCCGGGCCTACAACCCGGAACTGCACCGGATATTCCCCCGGGGGCAGCACGTCTTCGTTGGCCAGCACCGCCTCGAGTTTTACGGGACGACCGATGTAACCGTGTATAGGCTCAGCAAATAGGCACCAGCGCAGCGGCGCCCAGCCATCGCACAGGACATCCACAATGCCGGCCTTCCACTCGCGCCAGAAGGTCCATAAGCCCTCGCCGGTGAGCACCTGGTCCAGCATTCCGGTCACATTGAGACCGCAGAGCTGAGGGTTGGAGCGTACCAGATCGAACTGGAGTCGCCGCTGGTAAGCGTGTTGCCGGAAGCTGGCGCGGAGCAGGTCCTCTGCCGAGGGGTAGACGCCGTCAAACCCCAGGCGCTCCCAGTCGGCTTCCAGCTTCTCCGCCATGGAACGCAGAGCTGCTACGTCGTGCAGGTCATCCCGCGCCCCCATCTGCTGACACCAGCCCAACTCCCGAATGGCGTTGAACATGCTGCCGGTCCCGTACTCGGACAGGAACACCGGCTTGGTGTCGGCGCCCAAGGTGCGGATGAACGCCTTGGACTCTGCCGAATGCGGCGGCCGGGGGTAGATATGGAAGTCGCCAGCGGGGTTCTCATGGCGTTTGGGCGGCGGAGGGTTGGGACCCTCCCACCGCCACGTCGGCTCCCACTCGTGACTGCCCGGGTTGCTTATCGAGCCGATGGTCTGGTCGCGGTCCCACCGCCCGCTGCCCAGCAGTACCACCCGGGTCTCGTCCAGTGATCGCACCAGCGAGAGCGCCGCGACAGCATGGCGGAAGACTGGACCGTCCTTGGTCTCGTTGAGCAAGCCCCATATCGTGACACAGGGGTGGTTGCGGTCGCGCAGGATCATCTCCCGGTAGGAGCGATCGTAGCGCTCGGCCATATTGGGTGAGTCCCCCAGATTCCAACTCGCCATTGATTCCTCGTGGACCATCAGGCCGATCTCGTCGCAATAGTCCAGTTGCTCAGGCCAGGCAGCCTTGGAGATGAAGCGAACCGTGTTGAAGCCGGACGCCTTGGCATTCAGCATATCCCGGCGCATCAGATCGGGAGTGGGCGGTATCCCTTGTGTGAGGGGGAAATGCTGGATCGTGTGAGTTGATTTTAGAAAGATTCGCCGGCCATTGAGGCGGAAATAACCGCCCACCACGCGGAAATCGCGAAAGCCGCAGCGGACGGAGTGTTGATGGGCAAAACTAGCACCGTCCTCACCGGCTGCCTCGACGGTCGCGACTACGCGGTAAAGATAGGGGTCATCCAGGTCCCACAGATGTGGCCCGGCAATTGTGACGCTCAAGCAGTGAACCGTCTCGCCCGGAGCAAAGGCAGCCTCGGCGGCCGCCGTTTCAAGCACCTCCCCGGTACGGTCCGGCCCCACGGCAACAGTAATCTGACCCGCAGCCGGGGCGTTCTCGTCATTGCGCACTGTGATCGCGATGTCAATACTGCCGGTCTCAACCTGTGGATTGGCGTACACATCCGAGATGCGCACCGCCGGCACTATCAGCAACTCCACCGGCAGTACGATCCCGCCGTAATTGAACATCCGCCCGGACCGATAGTCCTCGCCGAGGTGCTTGTGGTCGCGGGGCGTCTCCTCGAGAACAATCCCGTCAATGGGCTCCTGGGTGGGATTCAACACGCGCACCGCCAGCAGGTTATCCTGGTCAGGCTGCAGGGCCCTGGTGACGTCCACCTCAAATGGTGTCTCACCGCCCTCGTGCTCGCCCACATTGCCGCCGTTCC
>CAYNMY010000506.1:0-1939 GCA_964398275.1 uncultured Armatimonadia bacterium
GCTGGCCAGGTCCTGGATCTTCTCGGCCTCACGGGCCCACAGCGTGGCGCGCCCCTTGCTCAGCCGCGCCTGGCCGGTAACCAGCAGTTCCGTCCCCGGTGGATACATACTGGCGCGGTAGGGCTGATTGAACCAGATGAGTGTGCACTTACCGGTGTCGTCCTCCCCAGGCACGCGGACGATCGTGAGCTTGCCCCGCCGGGCGATCTTGCCCGGCCCCGCAATCCTCACCCGCACGGAGTGAGTCTCCCGGTGCACGAGCGCTGCAACCGGCGTCAGTTGACTGCGGTCCTCGTAGCGCAGGGGACAGTGCAGCAGCAAATCGCCGACGGTGTGGATGTCCAGCGAGGCGAGGAGGTTGGCCCGGGCCGCACCAACTCCCGGCAGAAATGTCACCGGATCGTGCCACTCCAGAGCACCGTCAGGGCGACGCGTCCTTCTGGACGGTTGGTCAGCCGGGAGTTGCTGCAGCAGATCAATGGCCTTCTTCACCAGGCAGCTGCGTTCGCTGGGAGTCAAATCGCCATATCGGCGGAATTCCCCGTGCAGTCCCTCGATGCCTTCCGCCTGATCCTGAGGAGCAGTTGCACACAGTGAGGGCAGCCAGGAATTGACAAAGCTGGCCAGGCCACCGATAGCGGCCAGATCCTCGCAGTCACCGCCAAGCTCCAACTCGAGGACTTTGGTGAACAGTTTGGCGGGCGATGACTCGGGCACTGGCTGATCAATCTACCTTGTTGAACGTGGTCGGCGGGGGAACGACGGTCTGGTCCCCGGCACTCTCCCGGCCGTGGTGGTAAGCGTCATAGATACCAAATAGGTAGAGGCTAAGAAATCCGAAGATGCCAATGTATCCGAATATCGTACTGAGAGTCGAGCCGGCCTGCTGGGGCGATATCCACACCACTGCCTGCCGCACGGCGGGGATAAGCAGAATAAAACCGACCACGAACATAACCAGGCCCTTTTCGTAGTCGCCGTTGTAGACCTGCCCCAGGCCTGGGAAAAAGGCCGAGCGGGCCGCAGCGGTTCCCGGCGCCTTCTGCAGGGCGCCGCGCAACTCTTCAACGGTCCCGCTCGCCAACAGTTCCTGCTGCCGTTTCATCTCGCCAAGCTCAAGTTGAATTGCGGCATACTCGCGTTCCGCATCGGCATTGGCAGGCTCTATCTCGATCGCCTTCTCGAAAGCCTGCGCCGCTTCTGCCGTCTTTCCCCGGGCCAGGAGCACGTCACCCCACAGCTCCCAGGTGGTGGTGCTGTCCGGGGCGGCTTCCAGCAGCGCGCGGGCCGCCTGCTCAGCTTCGTCTAGCCGTTGGTAATAAAGCCCGCGCCCAACGGTCTCGCGCAGCCGCTGCTGTTCGATTTCGTCGCGCCCTTCAGAATCAACGCTGGCCATAAAATGTCCTCGATCAGGATCAGCAACCGGCCGCACTCAATCCGGTTCCGCGCCGAGCTGAGGGGCAAACTCCACACGCGGAGCGTCTCCCCACAGTCTTTCCAGGTCGTAGAAGGCACGGGCCTCTTCGCTAAAGACGTGAACGACAACATCCAAATAGTCCAGCACAAGCCAGTTGCCCTGAGCGCGGCCTTCGCGGTGATGGAGAGGAATGCTGTCCACTTTCATACTGTCTTGGATTTTGTCGGCGACAGCTCGCAAGTGAGTCGTGGAACGCCCGTGGCAAATGACAAAATAATCACATACAGTAGTAATGCCCTGTAGATCTAGGATTACCACGTTCAGCGCCCGGGCTTCATCAGCGCCCCGCGCAGCAACCAGGGCGTGCTCGTACGGTTTTTCTACCAAGAATGCGGTCTCCTCTCCAAACTCTCAGTTTCCCGGTAAGACTATTGCTACCTGACCCGCACGACACCGCGTGTTAAGGCAGTTCGCTATCGGTGGGGCGCTCGGTGTCAAAATCCTTCCCCAGCACCACTGTCA
>CAYNMY010000507.1:0-1926 GCA_964398275.1 uncultured Armatimonadia bacterium
TCAAGCTGCAGGCAAATGCCCTCCGTGATCGTCATCGCCCGCAGCAGGCTGATCCACGCCGGCGGCATGCGGACGTCGTGAGTGAGCAACAGACCCATTAGATCATCAAACAGCTCGGACATCACCACCCGCCCAGCGCTTAACCCCCAGTAGCGAGATAGCTCCTTGTCTATGTCCAGTCGCAGCCTCTGTAGGTCGGTCTTGTCGGAAACAACTCCGATACTCGTGATGACGTTGACCATCTCATTAGTATCTCCGGCAAGCAAGGCACTAAGCATCTGGAGCATGCTGCTGCGTAGTTGCGGGCTAGCGGTGCCCACGTGCCCAAAGTCAAAAAACGCTATGCGACCATCAGGCATTATTTTTAGGTTGCCAGCATGAGGGTCGGCGTGGAAAAAGCCGTCGTCAATGACCTGCCGCAGCATTATCTCCGCGAATGCCTTCGCCACCTCGGCCCGGTCAACCTCTAGTTGCGCCAGTTCCTCTTCATTGTTGATACTGACTCCCACGATTAGCTGCGAGGTTAGCACTCGGCTGGCGGTGTACTCTTCCACGACCCTGGGCACCACCGCGCGCGGCTCATCGGCCAGGTTCTCCCGCATTCTCTCGGCGTTGTGCCCCTCACGGGCGAAGTCCAACTCGTTTCGCAGGATATGTGCGATTTCATCCGCCCATCCAACCAGATCATGATCTTGAGCCCACTTGCTGTGCCGCCGCGCCTGCCGGGCTCCCCAACGCATCACCGCCAGGTCCGTTTCAACCAGCTCCGCCACCCCTGGACGCTGCACCTTGACCGCTACTTGCTCGCCGCTGGGCAATTTTGCCGCATGCACCTGGCTCAACGAGGCCGAACCAAGCGGTTCGGGGGCAAATTCAGCGAAGAGTTCCTCCAGCGGGGCCCCCAGTTCCGCTTCGATCACCGCCTTGGCCTGCTCGAACGGGAACGGCGGTACCTCCTCCTGCAGCTTACGCAGCTCCTGGATATACTCCTGCGGCAGCAGATCGGGCCGCGTGGACAGCACCTGGCCGATCTTGATGGCGGTCGCGCCGATCTCCTCCACGGCCAGACGCAGGCGGACGGCCATCTCCAGCCCAGCGGTCGCGGCGTCAACTTTGCCATCCTGTTTGTCCTGGCGGCGCAAGAACCTATCCAACCCCACGCCGTGCATTATCGAAGCGAAGCCAAATTTGACGAATACCGCCGTCACGTAGCCACCCCGCCGCATCCATCGGCTGGCCCGGCTGCCCAGGTCTTCCGCGAAGGTTTTGCGCTCAGGTGACGACGTTGAGTCCGGCGCCACAGTTTCCACACCTTCCCTCATCGGTCATATTCACCAGACGGCTACTGAATCCTGAGCGGCTGATGACCGTCTCCCCGCACTGCGGGCACACCGTATCGGTCGTTCCGTCGAGAAAGATATTCCCGACATACACGTACTTGAGTCGCTCCCGGGCCAGCTCGTAGGCCCGCTGGAGTGTTTCCGCCGGCGTCGGCGGCGCATCCAGCTTATGTGCGGGATGGTAGCGCGACAGGTGCATGGGCATATCCTCGCGCACTGCCGCTGCCCAGTCGAAAATCGCCGTCAGTTCCTCGTCGCTGTCGTTGTAGCCGGGAATAATCAATACGGTGATTTCCACATGGCACTGCTCGGCGGCGATTTCCACCGTCCGCCGCGCCGGCCAGGCCTCACCGCTGCATAACTCTCGGTAAAAATCGTCGCTCCAGGCCTTGATATCCACGTTCATCGCCCCGATGTAGGGAAGAAGCTCGCGCAGCGGCTTCTCTTCGATGATGCCGTTGGTGACCAGTACGTTCTGCATACCCGCTTCGTGCACCAGCCGCGCCGTGTCGTAGACGTACTCGTACCAGATTATCGGCTCGTTGTAGGTGTAGGCGATGCCGATGTTGCCAGCTTTTGTCCGCCA
>CAYNMY010000508.1:0-1899 GCA_964398275.1 uncultured Armatimonadia bacterium
GCCTACGCGCACGCCCAGATAGAGGGCATCGTCGGAGTAGACGATGCGGCAGTGACTGCCCAGATAGTCGTAGAAGCCGCCGCGCTCCGCCGTCCCCTGGGTGCGGTAGAAGGTCATCGGTTCCGCCGCCACCCAGCACGGATCGTCGAGCTTGCTGTCCAGCTCGGGAACCGCAGACAGTGCCGCATACGTCGGCGGGTTGGCCTTCTGATCTAGCAGCGTCTCCCAGGGCTGATAGTCGTGGATCAGCATATCAATTCGCTGGGCGTACTTGCTGTCGTCGGGCACCTGCTGGCGGGCCTCGTGGAGCCGCTTCATACAAAGCTGGGCGAAGGGCAGCTCGTACTTATCTTCGCGCCGACCGCGCTCGGGGTGGCTCTCGCTCCCCGCACGCTGCAGCTCCTCGTAGAATACCTGCATGGTACGCTCCGCCGGTCCGTAGAAGCGGCGGTAGTACTCGTCGAGCATCTGCTCAATATCCTGGTCGGGGTCTTCCATAAACCGGGCCGTCACGTAGACATTCAGGCCATCCATGGCAATGTGGCCGTTCTCCACCAAAGCGTGGTGGAACAGCGACTCGATCTGGATCTGCTCGCCCTTGACTTTGCCCTTCAGGAACTGGAAGTCCTTAGCAATCACACGCGGGCAGATCAGTGGGATAGGATTGGCCCAGTATTTGTACAGATAGTACTCCCAGATCGAGATGTTGGGAGTCATCTTTGACCAGGTGTCAATCCGCGCCCAGTCGCGGTCCCAGGTTTCCTGGTTCATATACAGGCTGACGCGCTCTTTACAGATCTGCACGCCGATGTTATCCGGTAGTTCAGTCATGCCGTCAGGCGGGATGCCGTAGGTGGCGTAGGAACAGTTGGTGACGTAATGCTGGGGGAAGCGGTCCTTCACCAGTTCAGCGCCCTTGACCGCCAGCGGCCAGGCCACGTGCGAGGTGTAGTCCTGACTGTGGAAGGGCAGGCCCCCCTCCTCCTGCTTGCGCAGCCCCAGCTTTCTGTCCATGATGCACAGCGGGCAGTCGCAGATATGCGTAGCCCTGTAGCCGTCCGGCGGCATAACCGCATACGAGTCGCCCGGGGCCAGATTGCGGCCCTCAAAGTACTTGATAGCCTGCTCGGCGTAGAACTCTGGTAGCCCGGGCGCGTTGGTGCATAGGTAAACCGGATATTTCCTGCTGACCAGAGTCTTGCCATCGCGCATCGCGAAGAACTCGTTGTGCCCGGAATCGACGATGGCCGGGCCGATCCTGTGCCAGCTATGGTTGGCCTGTGGACACGGGCCGGCCCCGCCAAAGCCGACGCGGAAATGCCATTTGACGAATTCCGGATTGCAAACATTGAGCGGGGCGCGGATATCACGGAAGTTCATAGTCGGTTTCTTGCGGAGCTGCACCGCCCCGGGGAACTCCAGGGCCGTCGCCTCGGGTACTTCCTCGCCGACTTCAGTGGGGAGATACCAGCGCACGTCGCCGTAGTCGCGCAGGAAATGCCACACGCCCCGGCACGTGCCCATGCTCGTGCGCCGGGAAACACCTTCTATGCTCGAGGGCCGATCATCGTTCTTCTTGACCTCGGCGTCCGGGTCGTAGGGCTCATCTCGGCCCACAATGACCAACTGTCCCAAATCGGTCCCGCCCGCCATCACGTACTCATCCGGGTCTAGCTCGCCGACCTCGGCCAGCAGTGCCTTGCCGGGCGCCGTCGCCCCGACATAGACCACAAACCGGCCTTCACCTTTGGTGTAGGCCATTTCCCGGGTTGCCTGGAAGCGTACGCCGGCCATCTTGCCCAGGTAGGTCACCAGGTCATCCGCGGCCCACGACTCGAGCACGTTCGGCGCGTCGGGGCTCACCACATCCCCCGCCGGCGCGCCATCCTTCACCAGGGC
>CAYNMY010000509.1:0-1894 GCA_964398275.1 uncultured Armatimonadia bacterium
GAGGCATACCAACCCCATCAAGATGAGGAGAGCGGGGATATCCGCCCCGGACAAACGAGCTATCGTATTCATTACTTTCGCCTCTCTTCCAGCCATTTCTTTAGTTGCCTGAAGGTCCACGTGTTTATGACCGACTTCCGCTCAATCCAGCCCCGCCGGGCAGTATACACGCCGTACTGCATAAAGTCCACGTGCGCGAGGTCGTGGGCGTCGGTGTTGATGCTCAGCAGCGTGCCGTTATCCTGGGCGAAGCGGGCATGGATATCGTCCAGGTCCAGCCGATGCGGATTGGCATTGATCTCTACCGCCACGGCCCGCTCGCCGGCGACCTGGATCACTTCGGGGAGATGCAGGCCATACGGCTCGCGTTGGAGCAGCAGCCGGCCGGTCGGGTGCGCGAGAATGTCAATTCTACCCGATTGCAGCGCTGTGACCACGCGGGCGGTCATCCGGTCCGCATCCGGGGAGAAGCCCTGGTGAACTGCGCCGATGACAAAATCCAGCACCGCAAAGGCCTCCTCGGGCACATCCACCTGACCTTCCCCGAGAATATCGGCTTCCAGGCCCGCCAGAATGCGGAACTTCATCCCCTGCTCTTCATATCGCTGGTTCAGCCTGGCGATGCGCGCCGCCTGCTCAAGAATCTCCGCCGCCTTCAGCCCACCCGCCACACTCAACGCCGGAGAGTGGTCGGTGATACCGACGTAACTGTAGCCCCGCTGGCGGCAGGCTTCAGCCATTTCTTCCACCGTAAGCTTCCCGTCCGAGCCGGTGGTGTGCACGTGCAGATCGCCGCGAATCTGTTTCAACTCGATCAACCGGGGCAGCTTGCCCTGCGCCGCTGCTTCGATCTCCCCGCGATCTTCCCGCAATTCCGGCGGAATCCAGTCCACCCTCACTGCCTCATAAACGCTCTCTTCACTATCTCCGCCCACCTTCTCCCCTATCTCGTCGTTGTGCTGCTCGAATACCCCGTATTCGTTGATGGTCAGGTTCATCTTTTGGGCCCGCGTGCGCAGCGCCACACCGTGCGCCTGGGAGCCGGTGAAATACTGGAGGGCGGCACCGTAGCTGTCGGGCGGAACTACCCGGAGGTCTACGGAACGACCTCCCGCAAGCAGGCCGCTGACTTTGGTCTCGCCGGCCATTGTCACCTCGGCAAGCTGACCGCTCTGGGCAAAATCGCGGCAGACCTCTTCGGGATGATTCGAGCTGGCGAGCACGTCGAGGTCGCCGACCGTGGCCCGCCGACGGCGCGCGCTTCCGGCCAGTTCGGCGGCGATGACCAGGGGGTGGTCGCGCAGATACGCGACAAGCTGCTCGCCGATCGGCAGTATATCGCCCAGCAAGGCGCGCTCCATCCCCTGGCGGTAGCGCTCAATGCTGGCAAGGATCTTTTCCTCGCTCTTGGTGCCCAGGCCAGGCAAATCCCGCAGCTCCTGGCGCCGGGCAGCCTCCTCCAGCTCGTCAATATCGGCGATTTCCAGCTCAGAATAGAGCACTGAGACAGTGCGCGGGCCCAGGCCGGGGACCCGCAGCAATTCCAGTATTCCGTCAGGAAACTGCGCCAGCAGCTCCTGGTGATAGCTGATTTGCCCGGTAGTGAGCAGCTCTTCGAGCTTCTGGGCAGTGCTCTTCCCAACCCCGGGCAGCGCCTGGAGGCCGTTCAGTCCCTGCTCATGGTATACATCCTCAATCTCCTCAGCCCACGAGCCCACCGATTCCGCCGCGCGCCAGTAGCTGCGAACGCGAAAGCTGTCCGCACCGGAAATGTCCAGCAGGTCTGCGATCTCGTCCAGGATTGCCGCGACCTCGGCATTCGTCATTCCGACCCGCCTCCCTTCTCTGCTAGAGCGGTGCCCTGGATCTCGCGGAGGAACCGTTCGCTGCGGGG
>CAYNMY010000510.1:0-1875 GCA_964398275.1 uncultured Armatimonadia bacterium
GTCAAACGATAGCTAACTGCCACCAGCTCGGGGTCATGCTGCGCGATTGCCTCGGCGAAATCCGCCACGCTCACCGCCGGGCCCAGGAAAACCGTCTCGTAGCCGGCGGTGCGCGCGAGGTTGAGAAAGCTGAGAACTCCAGCGACGTGAACGCAGTTGCCCAGCGCTCCGGCGACGACCGTGGGGCTATTGGGGGTCACCCGGATCACCCTCCATCACCAGGCGCTGGATCTGGCGGATAGTTAGGCCCGCTAAGCCGAGCTTCTCCACCGTCCGGCCACCCGCACACAAGTCCCGGCCCACCAGGCACGAGGCCAGATGAGTGACCGCTTGCATTGTGGGGGTCTCCACGCCCAGCATCTCGCCCAATGAGGCCATCGGCATCAGGCCGGTGGGGATGTCTTCCAGGATGTAGCGGTGCGAGACTGTCGCCGGCGCCATAATGCCGCTGTAGCCGGGATTGGCGGCTATGGCCTCGTAGAGATTCTCACCGGCGGCGCTGTAGGCGATGAACAGCCAGTTCTTCGCCGACATCACGCCCACGCCCAGGGCGTCGCCGAGCCGGACGCGCTCCCGATCCATCTCCTCCAGCACGCCGGCCACCGACGGCGTGATTCCCTGGAGATAGTACTGAAAGTCGCCGTGGGTATCTTCCACGCGTCCGGCGTTCATCACCATCACCGTGGGGTGGAAAATCACGCCCACATTGTTGAGGCTGGTCTTCAGGACATTGTCACCGGGCACAAACTGGGGATAGGCCACGCGCAGCGCTTTGACTACCTCGTTAGTGCGATAGCTGGGAATGGCCGCCACCGGCACGCTGTTCTTGACCGAGAAGATGCGCACCTGCGCCGGCTGGGTCGCCCGGCTGGCGTATATGAACGTCTGGGCTTCGGCGATCAACACGTCCGCCGTACAGCCCATCTCCAGGATGATATGCCGGAATTCCAGTGCGCCGCCGGTGCGCCCGGGATGCAGTACCACGATCTGCCCGTCGCGTAAGTGAGGGGCGCACACCTCCGCGACGAAGGCGTGGCCCGTGGCCGGCAGGACCACCATCACAATATCAGCCCCGTCCAGCGCTTCGCCCGCATCAGTGGTTACCAGGGCTATCGGGCCCTCGCCCTTCTCGACATCGTCCAGACCGGGACTGAGCAGCTCGATATTGCCCCTTTCCCTGATCGGCACAAGTCTTTCTTCCGAGCGGTTGTAGAGGTTGACTTCAAACCCCTTGAGGGCCAGATGCGCAGCCATGGCTGTGCCCCCATGCCCGGCGCCCATCACGCAAAAACGAGGTTTCTCTTGGCTCATAGCGTCTCCTCGGTACTGGGTATTATAGTAGGTAGTGCAGTGAAGCGGCAGATCGCGGGCGATTAAGGCCCCGGAGCGGAGTACGACTGGGCTACTGGCGTTGCTGCAACTACCTGTAATGATACCGGCTCAGGCGACTCCTGTCAATGTAACAGCATACCGTACGGAGGACAAATGCGGCGGCGGCGCGAATTATCACGGTGTCATTTGTGGAGAGGGTGACACTATATCAATTCGATGAAGAGCTTTCAACTTGTGCCAATGCCCCATGTAATCTTTGGCACCGGCACTATCGCCCAGGTGGGCGAGACGGCTGCGCAGCTCGGCAGTAATGCGCTGCTGGTCACCGGGCGCGGTTCGCTGCGCCAGTCCGGGTGGCTGGACCGAATCGTCGGCACGCTTGCCGAGCACGGCGTGGCCGTAACCGTCTTTGAGGGCGTTGAACCCGAGCCGTCCCTGGCCAGAGTCGAGATTGGGCGCCGGATGCTGCGCGAGGCGGGCTGCGATGTGGTGGTCGCCGTCGGCGGGGGCAGCAGCCTCGACGTGGGCAAGGCAATCGGGGCG
>CAYNMY010000511.1:0-1858 GCA_964398275.1 uncultured Armatimonadia bacterium
CCGAAGCTGGGGCCCTCCGCGGGCTGGTGGGGGGGATAGGGGGCCATATTAGCCGCGATGTGCCGCCACTCAGTAATCCTATCAAGATCCCGGCCCAGTATCTGGGCGGCGCGGGCGGTGGTATTCAGATGCCACTCAATCATGCACAGGGCGGAGATGCTGTCTTTGTTGCGCTCAAATTTATAGGTCAGGCCCCAGTGTTCCTGGGAGACAGTCGGTATGACGTGGAAATAGCCATCCTCGCCCGGCGTGACATAATCGGTGTAGAAGTCCGCGCCGGCTTTCAGAATTGGATAAGCCTTATCGCGCAGGAACTCCTCGTCGCCGGCATAATCATAGCGCTGCCAGAACATCTTGGCGAGCTGGGCCATCATCTCCATGCCTTGCTCCCAGGTGACACTAGAGTGAATAACGTCCTCGGTCCGGACGGGTATGTGGACCAGCGGGGGCATCGCGCCGCTGCACCCGTACACCTTACGAGCGTTGATACGCGCTAGCGGCAGAATGTATTCGCCGATGTCATACCAATACTGGAGACGATCAATCCGGTTTTGGACACAGGTGCTGGTATACTCCGCCTCGTTAAAGTGGTTATCGGCGTGCCACGGCGCCCAGTCCTGCTCCATGTACGCGTAGGCGGCATCCCCCTCCCATTCGGAAATGTCCGACCGCGTCTTGCCCGAATGGTGGTAGGTCCACTGGCGGAAGGTTTGGCCCGCTTCCCATTGGTTACGCCCGTGCGCCCCAAAGTAAATGCGGCCGGCCTCGCGGGTGTTGTAGTAGTTCTCCCACCAGCCGCGGTTTTCGGCCAGGAGTGCTTCATAGCCGTCGCCTTGGGCGCGGAGCAGCTCCTGCTGGGCCGCGGCCATTGGGTCGTCGGCCTCGGCGCTGGTCACCACGGTGGCCAGGATAGTGAAGGGCTGACTGGGGATAGTAGCAGTGGTGGCGACGCCCGGAGCTTCGCGGATGCGATCGTACCACGGCAGAATCGTATGGAAGCCAAGGTCCTGGCGGCTCTGGCCTTCCTTGCCGCCGTGAGCCGTGACCGAGAAGTACGGCGGTGTACCCAGGCCGGTTTCGCCCTCAATTACGTCCACTTCATAGTCCTCGCCAACCACCAGCCCCATAAAGACGTACCAGAATCCGTCGGGAAAGGTGGCCCCGCCGGGAAGTTCCTGGCGAATCCAGAAGAAGCGGCCCTGAGTTCCTGCCGTCGGCGGGTCCAGGGGGCCATTGGCCGGGGCATCCTTCGAGTAGTCAAATTCCGCTATGGTCTGAGGCTCGGGCCCGCCCCTCGCCTGGTAGCTCGTACCGAGCACCAATGTATCGCGATGCCGGTACAGACGTATCTGCAGGGGCTGGGTGAGACCTTCTAACTGCCCGCGCACGATGATGAGATTGCGGGTCATCGGGACCACGCTCTCCAGAATGCCATTGACCGTCTCGGACTTCACGGGCACAGTCACCAGCCCATCTCTATGGCGCAGGGTAGCCGTCGGTTGCTCGGCACCGGCCAGGTCGGGGCACATCAGGATGAGCTGACCCACTGGCTTTGGGCATGGGAAGTCATAGGCACCGTGCGACAGATACCACCGGGGGCGCGCGTTGAAGGGATGTGCGTTGTAGTCTTCGCTGAAGCACCGCTCCCGAATCTGGGCGAGGGTAGGCGGCTCCTCGCGAAACAGCCGCCGGTCCCAGACATCGGTCTTGGAGATACTCCAGGTAAGCTGCTCCGGCGGGCCCCACAGGGAGACCTTGAGCTCGTCGTTGCCCATGCGCACCGCACTGCCGCCGCCCCAGGTGCCGACCGGCTGCGGGTCGTCGGGGATTATCACACGTTGCTCCCTGCTCGTCTGGG
>CAYNMY010000512.1:0-1848 GCA_964398275.1 uncultured Armatimonadia bacterium
TGCGGCGACGATGAAGAGGTTCTACGAGCGGCAGATGCGCCAGTGGGATCGCGGGCTAGGCTACCGTGGCCCCCGGGTCAACAACTACGCATACGTTGGCGAGCTTATGAGCATGCTGAAGCATGCTCGCAGGAAGGTAGAAGACGACAGCATCTATGCCAAGCGGCTTGATGCCCTGATCTACGACTACATGCCCTGGTACACCCGCCAGAAGCAGATGGCCGAGCCCGAGACGCTCGAGATCAGGACAGTCAGCGAAGCGCCGGTGATAGATGGTGACCTGTCCGACGCGGTGTGGGGCGATAAGCCCAAAGTGGATTTCTACCGGGTGGGCCAGTCGTGGGGCTACTTCACCCAGCCCAAGTATGCCGGCCGGGGCGGCCACGAAGACCCCAACCACGGCTGGGGCATCTGCGTGCGCTATGGCGAGAGTCTCTACCTCGCCCTCAAGACCGGCACAGCCAAGCCTGACAGCTTGATGAAGGACTCTTACTCGGAGGTTGTCTTCGCCTCGCCGGAGGGCAAGCGGTATGTGCTGCGGGTCAAACCCAATGGTGGCGTGTCGGGCAAGACCTACGCGCCCGGCGATTCTAGCGGCAAGTCCTGGCGGCCGGCGGTAGAGTGCGCGGCTACTGTGGACGATCACCTCAAGTGGCGGGCCGACTGGTTCGCCGAATTCAGCCTGCCGCTGGAGAGCTTCGGTGAGCCGCTCACTGACGAGTGGCGAGTCAACTGGGGCGGCTGGACCCAGGGCCGCATCCCCCGGATGCGCTCGGGCCCTAAGGCATACGCCTATGCCTGGCACGCCACCGGCAGTGGGTACGGATCAGCGCGATTCCAGTATGATCCCGCCTACTACGGTCGAGTTAAGCTCACTCCCTAAAGGTGCCGGAACCGCTTGCCTCGAGCACAATGCAAGCAGCACTGACGATATCGCGTGGAACGAGAAAGGATTGTCTAATGGGAAATCGCCCGGACAGCGCCGTAGTACTGTTTGACGGGACCAATCTGGACAACTGGCGCCATGTGGAGGGCCAGCCCGCCTCCTGGGAGCTGGCTGACGGGGCCATGAGCGTCACCAACGGCAATATCGTGAGCACCGAGGCTTTCCGCGATGCTTTTATTCACCTGGAGTTCCGCACGCCTGATATGCCCGAGGCCAGTGGCCAGGCCAAGGGCAACAGTGGCGTCTTTCTCCAGGGACTGTACGAGATCCAGGTACTCGACTCGTATGGCTTGGAGGTGCCCGGCAAAGGGGACTGCGGTGCCATCTACGACCAGTACGCCCCGCTGGTAAACGCCTGCAAGCCGCCACTCCAGTGGCAGAGCTATGACGTTATCTTCCGTTCAGCTCGCCTCGACGAGTCCGATCAGATAAGCGAGCCGCCTCGCGTGACTGTGATCCAAAACGACCGGGTGATCCAGAATAACGTCGAGTTGCGCGGCCCCACCGGCTACCGTACCTGGATGGACAACCAGCCCGGCCAACCCGGTCCGCTTATGCTTCAGGACCACGGCGATGCTGTCTCGTACCGCAGCATCTGGCTCGTGCACCTACCGCTGAGCGGCTCCGCGGCTTATGAGCCCAACAGTCGGCTCCATCCAATCCGATAGTTGCGAGGTGCAATATGTATCGTTTGTTGCGGAGCGTCGCAGGTATTGCCATCGGTCTCGCCCTTGCTGGTACGTGGGCGGTGGCTGATGAGCTAGTTTATTCACAGTCGTTTGAGCAGGGGGCGGCGGGCTGGGCCACTTACCAGAAGAAGCCGCCCCAGGCTCAGCTTTCCGTGGTGACCGGTGATGCGGCGGACGGCCACAACATCCTCCCGGCCCAGATCCCCAGCGGCC
>CAYNMY010000513.1:0-1832 GCA_964398275.1 uncultured Armatimonadia bacterium
GGACGCCGGATTCTCAGTCCGGAAGCCGGGGTTCGACTCCCCGTGGGGGTACCATCTTTTGTGCCAGCGGCGGGGCCATCTGTTGTATAAGGGCCGGCGTAGCGGGTATAATATGTCGAGTTATGAGAGTAGCGGGCTGGGCCCATAACTTGTTTGTGCGCTGCCTGGTGCTGGCGGCTGTGGTCGCGTTCGCCCCCGGAGGAGCGCTTGCTGCCAGCCCTGAGCCGGACTCACCGGTGGCTCGTTACCTCGTGGCCCGGGAAGAGCTCGACCCCGTCACTGATGTTCCCGCCCACGCCCTGGCCAGCTCAGACGTCAGCTTGCGCGAGGTGGCCCTGGAACTGCGCGGCGAGATAGTAGCCATCATCACCGCCGATCAGAAGCCCGCTGATCCGCCGCCCCATTGCCTGCTGCTGCAAACCGGCGTCGGTGTGACCGTAGCCCTGGACTATCAGCCCGGTGCTGAGCAGCTCCAGGTGGGGCAGCGGGTCGCGACGCTGGTGAGGCTTTCTGATGACCCGCACCGGCGGGGGCACTTCGTGGTCGAGCACCTTATCCCGGAGCAGGACCTGATCGCCGCTGAGTCTGATGACGCGCCCGGACCCGGGGAGGACTTGGGGCAGGTGGAAGGTGGCGCCGGCGAGCGGGTCAGCCCGACAGGGCTGTCTGCAGGTCAGGTGCAACTGCCGCCGCCCACCGGGACAGACCTGTACGATCCGGAAAAGATAGAGGTCTGGAAGGCGTGGATAGCCGGGCATAATGCCAAGCTATCTGCTACTGACCGTGATAAGATTGTGCGTTGGGTACTGTATCATTCGCGAAGCTTAGGTGTGGACCACCGCCTGGTCTTCAGCGTAATTCTGGCCGAGTCGAACTTCGATCCTTACTGTGTATCGCATGCCGGTGCGCAGGGCCTGATGCAGCTTATGCCGGGTACGGCGCGCCATCTGGGCGTCGAGGATTCCTTTTACTTTCCTGAGAATATTCGTGGTGGGGTTGAGTACCTGTCGCGATACCTCAGGAAGTATCGCGGCGAGTCCAATTACCGTCAGTGTGCCCTGGCTCTGGCCTGTTACAACGCCGGTCCGAATGCGGTGGAAAAGCACGGGGGCGTGCCGCCGTTTCGCGAAACTCGGGGCTATATTGTCAAAGTAACCCAGCAATTCTACGATCTGTTCAAGGCCGGTTATCCTTAGGCTGCCGGCGTGTACGCAGTGTGTCTTGTCCGTCTGGCGTTGTGCCAGCCATCGTGTGGTGATTGTGGTCGTTGTCATTGTGTCGGCGCGAGCTGTACTTGCGTCCAAGGAGCACAAGTATGAGGATAATAGTCAAGTGCCCCAAGTGTGGGGGGCCCATACAGCGCCACGACACGGTTTGCATGAACTGTAGTGCCGATCTGATCCAGGCTGAACTGGAAAAGAAGCAAGCATTACAGGAAGATTCGGTAGCCGCCCGGCGTGCTGCGGAGGTTGCCGGGGGTGGCAACGCCAGCGGAGCAGCATCGGGTCGGGCCGCACCTGACGAAAGCTCCAAGGAAACTCGAATGCGCATCTTCGACGAGCAGGAGGCCGAGCGGTTGACTCAGGAGCGGCTGAGCTGCTACGTCACCGCCGGGCTGGTCGCCTTACCTGCCGTGGCGTTGCTGACGCTGGGCATACTTCGACTGCAGGCCGTGGGCCTCGCCGAGATAGGCACGCTCAATCTCGCGGATTTGCGTACGTGGGCAGCCCTGGGCGACGCGCGTGTCATCACCATCGTAGCTGTCGGCCTGGGCCTGGCCGGTTCCCTGGCCTGCCTCGGGCGTACCCACCGCGCTGTCGGAGCAGGCCGGG
>CAYNMY010000514.1:0-1823 GCA_964398275.1 uncultured Armatimonadia bacterium
AATGACTCGGGATACTTGGCCTTCTCGTTCTTATGCGCCTTCAGCGCCAGCGCCGCCTGCGCCAGGCCGACGTGGGCGATGATCTGGTCCCGCTTGGCGCTGACGATGGTAAGCACGGGAAGCAGAATCGCGGTGAGCACACAAGCGGGGCGCATCTCGTCCTCTATCCGCCCTTCAATCTCCGCCAATTCTGCGTGCGACTGCCGGTACGGCTTCATACCAGCCGCGATTTGCTCGGACATCAGCCTGAGATACGTAGCCTCGTCCTTGTTCAGAATAGCCGGCCCGAAGGGGCCTGCATAGATGCGCGCCAGTTCTGGATTATCCTCACCCGTTATATACTCGGCCTCCGCAGGATGCTGACGGAGGTCTTCGAAAGTCCCAATGCCCATGGCCCGGTCACCCCAGAGCGAATGGACGAATGACTGCATAAACTCCATCCCAGCTAGGTAGTCAAATAGCTCACGGCAGGAAGCCGTTGACACCACCCCTTCTTCCAACACCACATGCAACGGGCGCAACAGGATCGGCACGATGGCATAGCGGACAAGCTGGGAAATCAGTGTCGGCTCGTCGCGGATTGCCTTGCACATAGCCAGCCCGACCTGGATGGTATGAAGCGCCGCAGTCGCGTCACCGCGCGTAACCTGAAATACCGCCTGGGCCGGCAGAACGCGGGCACACGTTCGGAGCTTCGGGTAGTGCGGGAACTCTGCGTCCGCGCCAGCCGACCAATTCACGGGGAAACGACACTTGGGCCGCTGGGCGGCTTTCTTCAGTAGCGCGATGGCGGCCGCATTCTTAGCCACAATCTGCTCGATAGCCTCCATAGAGGGAGCTTCGCCGCGCGGCGGTCGAGCCATGCTGCTCAGCAGATCGCCCAGGACACCCTCGTCTTCCTCTGATAAGTCCAGCTTCTCAAACGCCTGCTGGTAGACCAGTGCGGCGTTTTCTTCATCCGGCACTTCCGGTGGGATGATTTCTTCGAGGGTCAGCGGCTCCCCCGCTGCCCGGATTTTCTCCAGTTCGGCCTCCAGCTCTCGCTTCGCCTGTTCGGCGTCCGGCATTGACTCGACGACACTACGCGCCACGCGCTGGGCGGCCTCCGGCAACCTGCCGGACCTAACCGCCACCCATATCGCTAACCCTACCACCAGCACCAGCGCGGCGAATATTCCAACCAGGCCTTTGATTCTCGTCGCTCTGCTCCACATGACTGTCGTCGCCATTCCTCCATCGCGACAGGAATGTCGCTCCTACCAGTTTTCGACAGGCGAGACGCCTGTCGTACCCCGATACAAAGTCGCGAGACGCCTGTCGTACCGTCACGTCAGCGACGGCATCTCGGCGTATACCTTTACTTGCGGGTAATCAAAGTGGCGGGTATTGTATGTGACCAGGGTAAGGTCGTTAGCCATAGCGGCGGCAGCAACGAACAGATCGGGAACTGAGGGCGAAGCCCCTCGCACTCGATCAAAGCGGGCCAACTCCGCTGCCCGAAGCGCCACCTCGTCGTCAATCGCCAGATGCGTGAACTCGGCCAGGAACTCCGCCGTCACCTGCTCTTCGGACTCGTGCCGACCGGCCCAGACCTCGAATACGCTGATTACCGAGATGACCAGCGGCTCACTGGCTTGCTGCCGAAGCTCAGCCAGCAGTTGGATGACCGGCTGCCGACCGCGCAGCGCCCAGATGAGAACATCTGTATCAAGCAGGAACACGGCTTACTCCTCGAGGCGCGCCAAAAGCTGCTGGTTAGTCTTTGCCCACAGCTCTTGCCGCCAACGCTCAAAATCCTGGGCAGTCTGGAGGTCAAGGTGATG
>CAYNMY010000515.1:0-1819 GCA_964398275.1 uncultured Armatimonadia bacterium
ATGGCTCTCCCTCCAGGCGAATGTTGATGTTGATAGCGAACCAAGCCGGGCGGCGTCTGTCAACGCCGAAGGACCGAGCCAACCCGAAGGACAAGCCACACCACGGCAACGACAAAGGCGAACCGCAGAGAACGCAGAGAAGGCGGAGAACGCAGAGAACGGCGGGCAATAGGCAATGGGCAATGGGCAATGCAGCCTGTCCGAAAAGTCAGACTCCTCAAAGTTGGACAAATGTGCTAGAATAGGGATGCAGTAGGATCGCTGAAGATGGATACAGCGCAGTGTATGGAGCCCGGCTATGAAACGATTCTTGGAGGCTCGGGACCGGCGGGAGCGGATGCTGTTGCCGCCCTCGCTGGATGAGATGGTGCCGGCCGAGGACCCGGTGCGAGTGATAGACAGGCTGGTGGATGAGCTCGACTTGAGCCGTCTGATCCAGCCCTACCAGGGCGGCGGTCGGCCCGCTTATCATCCGCGCATGATGGTCAAGCTGCTCTTCTACGGCTACTTTCGGGCGACAACTTCCAGCCGCAAGCTGGCCCAGGCTCTGGAAGAGAACCAGCGCTTCATCTGGCTGGCGGAGGGGCTTACGCCCGACTTTCGGACCATCTCGGACTTCCGCAAAGACAACCTGGAGCACCTGGGCGAGCTGTTCGCTCAGATCGTTGTGTACGCCGCGGAGTTGGGGATGGTGTCGCTGGGGCAGATCTCGATAGACGGTTCGCGCATCAAGGCCAATGCCAGCCGCCGCAGCCTGGCGACGCGCGAGCAGATAGAGGAGCTGCTGGAAGAAGCCGAGCAAGTGGACGAGGAGGAGGATAACCTTTACGGCAAGGACCGTCGCGGCGACGAGTTGCCCGAGGGCCTGCGCGAGCCCGCCGAGCGCGAGCGGCGCATCAAAGAGGCCAAGCGAGCCATCGAGGCGGGCCAGAAGCGCGCCAGCACCACCGACCCGCAGGCGCGGGTGCAGAAGACCCAAGCCGGGCTGCGGCCGGGCTACAACGCTCAAGCGGCGGTGGACGAGCAGTCGCATGTGATCGTGGCGGCGGACGTGGTTTGCGACCAGAACGACGCCCATCAACTGCGGCCGATGTGCGAGCAGGTGGTGCGCAACCTGGGGCCGCCGGGGACGGTAGCGGCTGACAGCGGTTACTGGTCGCAGGACGGCCTGGATTACATAGAGGCCCATCCGGAACTTGAGATCTTTCTCCCGCCCCAGCAGCAGGAGCCAGCCAAGCAGCGCGGCCGGTTCACCTACCGCGACTTTGATTACGACGAGCAGCAAGACTGCTACCTGTGCCCGGGCGGACAGAAGCTCAACTTCGACCGGCTCGAAGAGAGCCCGAACCGGCGCTATCGGCGCTATCGCACAGCCCGGGGCGCCTGCGCGGGATGCAAGTTCGCCGCACGCTGCAAACGCACCGGGGCGCCTCAGAAGACGATACGAGTGGCGGCCACTGCCGACCTGGGCGAGCAGCTCAAGGCGAGGGCCAACAGCCCGCCGGGGCGGGCGGCCCAGCGGCTGCGCAGGATGACGGTTGAGCCGGTCTTTGGTCATATCAAATCAGTGCTCGGTTGCGACAGCTTCAGGTTACGATCGCTAACCAAGGTGCGCGGCGAGTTCCTGCTCTATGCCATTGCCCACAATCTCAAGAAGATAGTGAAGCATCTGAGCGGCGATGGGCTGACCGCCGAGCTAGCGATCGCGGGCGGGTAGCCGCCAGCTACCGCATTCTTCTTTTTTTCGCTGGCCGCAGATCGGCGCACACCAAACTGCGCACCGAATCACTTCCAGCCCCAGACCTTATCGGACAGGCTG
>CAYNMY010000516.1:0-1814 GCA_964398275.1 uncultured Armatimonadia bacterium
GCGGCGAATTCGGTGTCCACGATCGTGATATCAATGCCCGGCGCGGCGACCCCCGGGCGCTGGTAGACCCGGCCGCACGCCACGCCGCCTGACGACGAGTAGTATTCCAGCGCCGGCATCTGTACCATCGTGGTCTTGCCGGGCTGGACCTCGGCCACTACGCGGGGGCAGCCCCAGCACGGGTCCCACTGGCCGCCGCCGGTGCGCTTGAACTGCACGATACTGTGTGCGCCCTCTGGCAGCCCCGTTACCGGCACCGTCCCGGAGGGCGGCACCTGGTAGGTCTGCCCGGCGTCGTCCAGCGTGCCCACCCGCAGGTAGGCGTCGGGGGTAGCCTGGATCGTCAGCTTCCCGCTGAGGATGTCAATGATCGCAGGGCTGCCCTCGGCCACCGGCTCCTTGCGGCCGCAGTAGACGGCCTTTATCTCCGTGACATATCGGCGCAGCGGCTGGTCTTTCGTTTGGTCGGAATCGTCGCGTAAGTCGCCTTCGCGCTGGTAGATCGCACCGTGCCCCTTCGGTGCGATGAAGCTCCACGTACCGTCCGGCCAGGTGCGGATCGGCGCCAGCACCGTGGTGCCCGGGACATACGTCTCCAGCGACTGCGACCAGACCAGTTGGTTGTATTCCTCGCTGTCCCAGAACTGTATCTGGCCGTCTTCGGTTGTGCTGAGCGTCACCTCCAGGCTGACATTCGCCTCGTCCTGCGGTACTCCGTCGTGGCGGATTTCGCCCTCGAGCCGGTAGCCCATCACGAATTCCTCGGTCAGGGGTGGCTCGGTAAACTCCGCCGGCTGAATCCGCCGCCCCCAGTAGGCGTCGTCCACCATCAGGGCATAGCGGCCCAGCAGTTCGCCTTCGTCGCTGATCTCCTCCACCAAGTAGACCCACGCGCCGTCGAGTGCGACATTCGGGTCTTTGGCCTTGTACACGGCTGCGGTGAGGTCGCCGTCGGGCACAGCGAAGCTGGCGATGCCGCCGACCACTCGCTTACGGTCTACAGTCAGCCCGCGCTTGCCGCCCAGCTGGACTATTTCCTGCCAGTCTGCGAGTTCAGGGTTAACGGGCGACATTGTCGGGTCTCACCTTTATGAAAGAAGCTGTCTTGATCGGTACGACGGGCGTCTCGCCCGTCGGCATGGGGGACAGGCGAGACGCCTGTCCTACCGGCCAATGTGCGAGTCTCTCTGCCCACTGTCGGTTAATCGGAGTGGCTACCGGGCCAGTTCCACACTCCAGTCCAGTTCAGCGTCCTCGGGCAGTTCGGCTAATTGTCCTGGCGGGCGCTGTGCCACCGTCGGCTCCGGGGCAGCTCCCGCTCGCTCCGGCGCCGCAGGTTGGGCGATCTGGAGCGGGCCAGCTTCGCCTTGCCCTGCATCAGGGCTCGCAGCACTGTCTAGTGCTGCCCTGTACCGTGCGCGTACCGGCGGCGGCATCGCCGCGACCGGCTCAAGCCGGGGGCTTGGGCTAATCCCGGGTGTAGGCCGGCGGCGGGCGTATTGCCTGGCGCGTTGCGGCTCGGCCGCTTCAGCCGGTGAGTACGGTGGGCGGGCCGGGGCCTGTGCAGTGAGGCGGGTGCGTCCAGCTCCCCGATCGGGTTGGTGGCCGCTCAAACCGGCGATGGGAGGGTATCGCCTGCTTGGGGGTGCGGCCGGCGCCAGGAGGGAGGTGAAAGGAGCATTCATCCCGGGGGATGATGGCCGCAGTGCCTGCGGCCTGGGCTCGATCCGTCCTGACCACCACGGTTGCCGGAGAGCTGGACGCAGTGACGTCTCGGCTCTGTGGTACCGCATTTCGGTCCGACGGGCGTCTCG
>CAYNMY010000517.1:0-1808 GCA_964398275.1 uncultured Armatimonadia bacterium
GGCTTCCCCCTTCGCCAAGGCCTATGCATTACGCACATTTTTCTGTGCGGGGAGGAGGTACGCTGTATAGGTTTCAAGAACTACCGTGCTTGAGGTGATAAGAAATGACGTTCTCAAGCACCCAACAGTGGGTCGATGACGAACTCAAGACACTCGATCTGGGCGATAAGCGCCGCAACAGACGCGCAAGACGCATCGTCAAACGTTTCGCCGAAAGGCCAGGAGCCTCGATCCCATCCGTGTTCGACGGCAGAGCCGAAACCGAAGCCACCTATCGCTTGCTGTCCAACGAGGCAGTCGAGCCAGACGACATCCGCGTGGCGCTCCAGCACGCCACCGTGGAGCGACTTGAGGACCAGGCCATCGTGCTGGCGCCCCAGGATACCACCTGCCTGGACTTCAGCACCCACCCCGACACCGATGGCCTTGGGCCAACCGGCAACGGCGTCGGTCACGGCATGTTTGTGCACTCGGCGATCGCCATCAGCGATGACGGAGTTCCCCTGGGCCTGCTGCACCAGCAGGACTGGGCACGCGATCCAAAGCAGGCCGGCAAGAGCCGCCAACGCAAGGAGCTCCCGCTCGAAGAGAAGGAGAGCTATCGCTGGCTGCAGAGCGCTGAGGCGGTCGAAGCGGCGGTCCCGGAGCACACGCTGCTCATCCAGATAGGCGACCGCGAGAGCGACATCTTTGAGTTGCTCGCTGCCCCACGCCGCCAGCGCTCGCATCTGCTAATTCGCGCCTATCGCGCCCGTCGCCTGCAGGGCGAGGGCGCGGGGCTGTGGCCCACGGTGCAGGATCAGTCGGTGGCCGCCCAGTTCGAGATGCTGGTGCATCAGCACGGCCGGCGCCAGCCGCGCACGGCGCAGCTTGAGCTTCGCTATTGCCCGGTCACAATCCGGCCGCCCAAGAACGGCGTCCACGATCCGTCGCTGGCGCCGGTGACAGTCAACGCGGTCGAGGTGCGTGAAGTCAACGCGCCAAAGAGCGCGACCGCGATCCTGTGGCGGCTGCTGACGGATCTGCCGGTGGACAGCGTTGATGACGCAATGTGTTGTGTGCGGTATTACGAAATGCGCTGGCTGATTGAGCGCTACCACTTCGTGCTCAAGAGCGGCTGCCGCATCGAAGAGAGCCAGTTGCGCACGGTGGACGGGCTGCAGCGGCTGGTAGCACTGCTCAGCGCGGTGGCGCTGCGCCTACTGTGGATGACCTACAGCGCGCGGGTCAACGGCGATGCGCCATGCACGGTCGCGTTCAGCGACGACGAGTGGCGCGTGCTGTATCAGCAGCGCATGCATAAACCGCCGCCCGACCAGCCACCGCCGCTACGCGAAGCAGTGCTGTGGCTGGCCAAGCTCGGCGGCTTCCTAGGCCGCAAAGCTGACGGTGACCCTGGTGTCAAGGTACTCTGGCGCGGTCTCATGCGACTTCAGGACATCGTCGTCGGCTTCCGCCTCGCATCACAAGATGTGCGTAATGCATAGGCCAAGGCTACGGGGGACAAGCAGCGACGACAGTAACGGCAACGACAACGGCCAACGACAAGAGGGAGGAAGCGCAATGGAGAAGACCGCCGCCGGCGTCATCGGCCTGGGCAGCATGGGCACCGGCTGGCACTGCGAGACCCTGAGCCGCCTGGAGCAGTTCGACCTCATTGCCGGGTCTGACCCCTCGGCCGAGCGGCGCGCCCTCTGCGAGCAGCAGTTCGGCCTGACCGCCTACGACAGCTACGATGAGATGCTCGGCCGCGCCGACCTCGACCTCGTGGTCGTCGCGACGCCCTCGGCGATGCATCACGATCACGT
>CAYNMY010000518.1:0-1803 GCA_964398275.1 uncultured Armatimonadia bacterium
CTTTCGCTCAGGAGCCCGTGCCGCTGGTCACCAAGCAGCAGGTCGAGGACGGCACAGTCAAGATCGAACTGACGACCACCGGCAATACTAGTCGCCCCAATAAGAACCCGAGTTCGTTCTTCGACGGACAGATCCGCGGCACGATGGTGACCGGCAACGTCCCCCTGAAGCTGTCACCGGAATCTTCCGCAACCATCGCCATCCAGTTCCCCCAGCCGCAACTGCTGACCGAGGTCCAACTCTTGTATGTCAGCCGGACTTCTGACTTTGCGACTTCGCTGATACTTCTGGGCGCGGAGGAGCGCGAGGTGCCCGTGTCGTATCCCCGGGATATGCTCGTTGCTCACAAGATGACTTCGTGCCGGCGGTGGCCCGGACTGCTTGCTCTGGTCAGCGGGGTGAAGCTGACGGTAGAACCCGGGCCGGACCACAGCATGCAGGTGCCCGAACTGCGCCTGCTGGGCTTCCCAGATCCTGAGCAGGTGCCCGGCGACCGCCTTGAGCTTATGCCCGCCGAGCGGCTTCCCGTAGTGTGGACCACCGTCAACTTCTCCGCTCGTATTGCCCGCCGCGACGCTGGCTCACCCCCGTACAGTAGCCTCATCGCCCAACTGCTTGACCGCAGCGGGGTGCCGGTCTGCGAGACCTCGCTGGGCCTACCGGAAATTGCGGCCTTCACCAGCACACAGGTAAGCTGGCAGTGGCAAATGCCCGCCGTTCCTGACCTGTACACGCTGCGCGCCGTTGCGACCAGTCCTGACGGCGCGGCTCTCGAAGCTCGGCGCGAGTTGCCCGTCACCGCCCGCAAGCTGCACTGTGTCTGGTACGGCGTCCCCGAGAGTACGCGCTGGGGCACCGCGTACTGCGCAGTTTCCGACGGCGCGAGAATAATGAGTATTCTGGACAAGGGCGTGCTCCCGCTCGCCGTGCACATGGCGGTCTTCAAGAAGGATGACCTGGAGATAGACCTAAATAGCCGCATCCAAGCGGCGCGCAACCGCTTTACTTCCAATCCAATCGGCTTCGCAGTGGACGAGTACAGCTCTTACCGTGGTAATCAGGCGGAAGTCGAGGGGACTGCGCTGGTGCGTATCCGCCAGGAGTATCCCGACGCCAAGTTATACATCTGGGTAGTTGGCTCACGCCCTGGTTATCTGGAGGCCATGCGCCGCGCCGCCGACTTAATCATGGAAGAGGTCTATTTGAACCGTCTCGGCCACAAGTTTGATCGCTTCGACAAGCGTATCGCTACCTTCTACGACCACGGCCTGGCCCATAAGACCGTCTTTGGCATCGCCACCGACAAGGGCGAGACCGCCGAGGGCGTCGAGAAGCAGCTCCGTTACATTCGCACGCACTTCCCCGAGCTTCCCGGCCTGGCAGTGTACAAGGCCTACAGCGATTCCGCCGCCCTCGTCCAGCCCACCGACGAGCTGTTCTACCGGTATTTCGTCGCACCAGTCATCTACTGCAAGCCCCACAGCAGCTATGAGAACTGCATCCTGGTCAAGAATCGCGGCGGGTTGACCGCGCGCAATGTCCGCGTCGAGCTGGTGCCGAAGGCCGGTGGCGCTGCCGTCGGCGCAGTGGACTTCCCCGAGATATATCCCGGCGAAACCCACCAGGTCAACTGGCCCCAGGTCATACCCGACCTCAAGCCGGAGATTTACGTATCGCGGCTTACGGTCCCCGAGGGCAGCACGGTACTTAACGAGCAGCCGCCGGAGTTATTCTACCCCGAGATAGCCCCGCTGCTGCCCACCGCTGACGCCTGGGTTAATCCCGCTAAGCCGGAGGAGAACT
>CAYNMY010000519.1:0-1492 GCA_964398275.1 uncultured Armatimonadia bacterium
CGAGACGGTGCTGGACGTCATTCCCCAGGCCGTTATCACCAAGGATAACGCCGCCGTGACCGTGGACGCAGTCGTCTACTACGAGGTGACCGACCCGTTCCGGCGCCTCTACAACGTGGTAGACTTCCGCACCGCGGCGATCAAGCTCGCCCAGACCAATCTCCGAAACATCGTCGGTAACACGGCGCTCGATGAGGTGCTGGTCTCCCGGGAGCAGGTCAACACCGAGCTGCGCGAGGTGCTCGACGACGCCACCGACCACTGGGGCGTGCGCGTCACGCGCGTTGAGCTGCAAGCGGTGGAGCCGCCGCGGGATATCGTGGACGCCATGAGCCGGCAGATGAAGGCGGAACGCGAGAAGCGTGCGGTCATTCTGGAGGCCGAAGGCGTCCGCCAGTCCCAGATTCTGGAAGCCGAAGGCGAGCGGCAGGCCCGGATTCTGCGGGCGCAGGGCGAAGCCGAAGCCATCCGCCAGATCGCCGATGCCGACAAGTTCAGGCAGTATACCGTCGCCGAGGGCGAAGGGCTGGCGATAAAGACGGTCTTCGCCGCGATCCACGAGGGTGACCCCACCCACGACCTGCTGGCTGTGAAGTACCTGGAGATGCTGGGCAGAGTTGCCGACGGCCAGGCGACGAAGATATTCCTACCGCTCGAGGCTAGCGGCATCCTGGCCGGGATTGCCGCCGCCGGTGAGGTCTTCGCCGAAGGCCAGAGGGGGCCGACTCCCAGCTCGCCGTCGTCGAGCGCACCAGAGACCGCGCCTTGAGAGCCGCTGGCGGGCACCCGAGCTTCGGTCAGTCTTGTGCTCTGTCGTTCTCCGGCTGAGCAGCTTGGCCAGAACGGGCAACCATCAAGCAGTAGTTGGTGCAGCGCGTCTCCCAGCGCCTGACTTGTTGCAACGCTCTGTACTGTGCTGCTCGTCGAGGTGAGTGGCCAGGTTTTTCACCGGGGAAGGGACAGAGCAATTACGCGCCCGTCACCCAGGCCGGCGATAAGCAGGTCACCAGCAGTTACCAGCGAGCCGATCACCGGCGGGCCGACCTGCCAGCGGCGGCGAACCTTGCCGTTGTCGCGGCGCAGCGCGAAGATCTGGCCGGATAGCGTTCCCACGTACAGGTACTTGCCATCCGCGGCCAGGCCAGCGGTCACCGTCTGCCCCAACTCGCGCTGCCAGAGCAACTCTCCCCCCGTCACCGTTGCCGCTGCTACCGTTCCAGTATCGCCGGCGATGTACAAGCGGTCGCCCGCCACAACCGGCGGCAGGCGCAGCAACCCCCCCACTACCACTGCGCGGCTGGATTGATACCTGTTGACATTCACAATGTACTGATTGCCGTCATCACAGCCGACGGTTACGGTATTGTCGTCTATAGCCAGCGCCGGGCCCAGTACCGCTGCGCCGACGGGCAGAGTCCACAGTCGCTCGCCGCTGCCCCGGTCCCCCCCCCCCCAGCGGCCCGCCCCCCGACCCGCTCCTACCACCAGGCCC
>CAYNMY010000519.1:1502-1803 GCA_964398275.1 uncultured Armatimonadia bacterium
CGCGGCGCTGGCCGCGCCCTTCGGCGCGCTGGCCCGGGCCGGCTCCGCCCACCGCCGCGTTGATGGCGCCGCCACATTCGGTCTTCCACACCACACCCCCCGAGGGCAGATCCAGGCAGTAGAGGTGGCCGTCGGCGGAGCCGACCAGCACCTGCCCCTGGTCAATCACGGGCGGGGCCCGCACCGGGCCACGGGTCTCGTACTTCCACAGTGCGTCACCGGGCTGGGCGCAGATAGCATGAATCTGGCAGTCGTCACTGCCGACCACCAGCATATCAGCAGCAACCGCGGGGCGAGCGCC
>CAYNMY010000520.1:0-1799 GCA_964398275.1 uncultured Armatimonadia bacterium
CCCGCCGGGCTGGCGGTACAGCCTGGCGGCCTCGGCTCTCTTAGTGTCGCCACTCTCCAGGTCTGCGATCAGCCGGTCCAGCGCAGCGTCACCGGCGTCTGTACTGAAGGGCACTCGGCGCCCGTTCGCCAGGCGCGTCACCCGGTCGCCGTTGTGGGATATGGTCATCAGACGCCCGAAGCCGGCAATGTCGCCGCTACCGAGCAGCATGGGCACCAGCTCGCTGCGCAGACACTCAGCAACGCCATATAGACACACCTGCCGAACTTTGTATCCGCCTGGCGGCTCATCGTGCGTGGCGAATACCTTTTCCAGCGCGCTCTGCTCATCAGGTAGCTGCTGCAGCAGTTCAGCGCCCGTGATGCTCTCCGGGAGTGAGCGAATCATGCGCATGATCTCGGCCTCTGAGATGTCCAGGTGCGCGGGGCTGACGTCGCGCAGACGCTGCATCTCGGCGGCGCGGTCAGGGTAATTGTGCTGGAGCAGGGCCAGCCCGAACTCGTAGGCCGCCACGCGGGCGTTGAAGGTGTCGCGGGCGCCAGCTGTCTTCTGGGCTTGCTTCAGGCTGTCACAAACCACGATATCATAGTCGTCCGGCAGTGGAACGGTCTGGATAGTGAGCGGATGGTTGCCCAAATGGGAGAGGCATCTCTGGCGCGACAGCAAGATGGCTGCATGGTCGCCCGCGCCGCCTCGAGTGCCCACGTACCACTCCGCGGCGCCGCACAGCTCGACCAGCTCTTCAGGGGTATACGTGAGCTGGTTAATGGCGATCGCCGCCAGCATTGTGGCTACCACCAGCGCCGAGGAGGAGGAGAGACCGGCGGCGGTACCGATAGTACTGGTCACCAGGCCATTGAAGCCCCGCAGCCTTTGGGGCGGCTGGCGCGATCCGGCCCTCTGAAGATGCTGCAGATAGACCAGAGGAGCCTTGACGTAGTTGGCCCAGTCCGCGGCCAGCCCGGCTTCCTTTCGTCGCTCGTACTCTGCCTGCGTCCAGCGGTCCCAGTCGTCAATCGGGTGCGGTGGCAGCAGGTCACCGATGGCGAATTGGCGGGGGCCGAACTGGTCCTGCATATTCTGCAGGGCGACCGTGTCGTCGTCGCGCGGCTGAGCGATAAGCAGCAGCTCGTTAACGGCGATGGGATTGACTGCACCACCCCGGTGGTCAATGTGCATGCCCAGCAGGTTTATGCGCCCGGGGGCACGCACCACGATTATCGGCGCGCGCTCGCCGAATAGCGTCGCACAGCGGCTCAAGGCCGCAGCCAACTGGTGCGCTTTCTCGGCGACTATTTCCGCCTCATCACCGTAGGCCTGCCGCAGCCGCTGGTGCAGCCCACTATTGGCATCGGCACACGCTTCCAGCCACGCGGCCACAGGTTTCGCTTCGGAAGGCTCGCGAGTAGCTACTGGTTATCCCTCCCCGGGGGAACCGGTGAATATCAGTTACGTCAGAGCGACTCGCTCGATCACGCCATGGGCCATCGGCTTGTTCTTGACAACTTCGTCGGGTCCGTAGAAGCCTTTGTCAATCCGCGTCAGGGAGTAGATGATTGTGTGCGGCGCCAGGAATGTGCCCGGGTCGGCGACTGAGTTGCACCCGACCTGGCTCCAATCGCCCATGATTATCCCCAGCTTGGGGCCGCCCAGGACGTAGGCGCCCTCCTCGGTCCGGATGACCAGCGGCTTGCGGTCGGCTCCTTCACGCAGCCCCTCGAAGATGCCCAAATTGGCCGCCGTGGCCTGGTTGCCAAAGTGAGTGGCGTAGCCGCAGAGGCTATCGCCCACATAGGAGG
>CAYNMY010000521.1:0-1796 GCA_964398275.1 uncultured Armatimonadia bacterium
TCCTGGCCGGACGCGCGCCCACCCTGGCTGACCCCGATTATCCGGCGGCGGCTGGGCTTAGTGTGCTACTGGGCGCGGGGATGGGCTCACGTCTGTTTCAGGTGCTGCGCGCGGAGCGCAGCCTGGCCTACACGGTCCAGGCCGCACTGACGCCTTCACAGGTGTGCAGTTACGCCTACGTGCTGGCAACCTGTTCGTTCGCGAATCTGGCGGCCACACAAGCCACAATCGAGCGACAGCTCGCTGATATCATCGAGCAGGGAGTGAGCGAGGCGGAACTGGCGCGGGCCCGGCAATTCGTAATAACCAGTTTTATGCTCAACATGCAGCGCAATCGAGACCTGGCCCATTACGCGGGGGTATTCTACGCGTCGGGCGGGCCGGAGGGCTTGGCGACCTACCAGCAGTTTGCCGCGCGTATCGAGAAAGTATCCGCCGGGCAAGTGCAAGAGTTATGTACCCAGATATTTGCAAGACCTGCAATCATCATAGTAGAGGGCAGCCGACAGCCGCGGATCGGACACAGTCCAAAGAACCGGCTTGACTAGCCCAGGCGGCAGCTACGTGCCGGTTTGTGGGGGACAAAACCAGCTTCCAGTTGGCAGAGGAGATTGGCAATGAAACGACATACAATTATGACAGCGGCCCTTATTGCCGTGATACTGGTCGGGGGACTGGGCGGCGCCGCGCTGGCCCAGCCGACAGAATCCTGGACGTATTTGTGTGATATTCAACATACCAGTGTGGCTGCTGATCCGGTGAAGGTTCCTCTGGCTCTCAGTTGGCGATACAACACCCAGGAGACCGCCGAAGCGATTTCCACGCCGGCGGTAGGGTCAGACCGGATCTACTTTGCGGTCGGCACGAAGCTCTACGCCGTCGAGCGGTCCACGGGCGCGCCGGTCTGGGATATCGAACTGAACACTCAGATCCTCTCGCCGCTGGTACTGCGGGGCGACACCATTTACTTGGGCGCCGCCGACGGCAAGCTTTGGGCGGTGGATGCCGCGGCCGGCGCTCACAAGTTCAAGTATGTGGCGAGAGCACCAGTCCGCTCAGCTCCCCTGATCCACGAAGGCGTACTGTACTTCGGTGCCGACGACAAGAAGGTTTACGCCTATGACCTGGCGACTGACCGACAGCTCTGGCAATTTCAGACCGGCGGTGCTATCCAATCCACTCCGGCAATCTGGAAAGATTTCGTATTCTTCTCCTCCCAGGACGGCTATCTTTACTCCCTCAAGCGCGCCGAAGGACGCATGGTCTGGCAAGCCCAGGCGGCCCGGGGGCGGAACCAGTCGTTTGCTTCGCCGGTGGTCCATCGCAACCAGGTACTGGTCGCCGCCGGCACCCAACTCGTCGGCTTCGACGCAAAAAAGGGCACGCGGCGCTGGAGCTTTACCGCCGGCGACCTGATTACCGGCGGCCCGGCCGTGCAAGGCCGCCGCGCCTTCATTGGCAGCCGCGACGGGGTGGTCTACGCTGTTGACACCACCCGGGGCAAGGCCGTCTGGCGCTTCCCGCAACGGGGCCCGCGCGGCCCGGTCCAATCCCCGCCCGTGCTCGCCGGCAAGGTCCTGCTAGCCCGCGGGGGCGGAACCGTAGCCCTCATGCAGCCCAGCGCTGGGCAGGGCTACACCGTTCCGACCGCGCTGTGGGGTCTGGACCCCGAAACGGGCAAGCTACTTTGGGAGTATCGTCTGCCCCAGCCCGAGGAGCAGGTCACCCCGGTGGGCGGTGGGGACGCTGAGCCTATGCCCTGGATGATGGACGAAGAGATGATGGACACGGGGATG
>CAYNMY010000522.1:0-1777 GCA_964398275.1 uncultured Armatimonadia bacterium
AAAACCGCGGAGAACGGCGAAGTAGAAGTCAGGCGGCGGCGGGACAGCGCCGAAGAGGTAGTGCCCGTCGCCCAGGCCACAGCCACACTGCAAGAACTGGCTGAAAAGGCGTGAAGCCAGGGAGGTCAGGGACGATGGCTGCATATGTGCGTCCACCAGCAGTGGCCGGTCAGTTCTACGCCGGCGGCGCGCAGCAGTTGCGCGAAGAGATTGAGAGTTGTTACCGACACCGGCTTGGCCCAGGGGAGCTGCCGGAGGTAGACGAAGACGGCGCCCGGAAGATAGTCGGTCTGGTCAGCCCGCATGCCGGGTATGTCTATTCGGGTCCAACCGCCGCCCAGGGCTTCTATGAGCTAGGCCGCGACGGCCGCCCGGAGGCCGTTATCGTTATTGGCCCGGCCCATCGCCCCGGCCTGGGCGCTGCTGTCATCCAGACCGTCGGTAGCTGGGCCACACCGCTGGGCGAAACCGCGATTGACAGCGAGCTGGCCGCCGCGCTGCTGGCGGCTTGCCCGGTGCTCAGCGAGGGGACCGTGGAGTTGGCGTACGAGCACAGCCTGGAGGTGCAGCTACCTTTCTTGCAGCACTTGTATGGCGAGCCGCTGCGCTTCGTTGCCATAATGATGCTGGACCAGGACCAGGCTATTGCCGAGGACATCGGGACAGCTCTGGCCCAGGTCTGCCCGCCGCGAGATGTGGTGATCATCGCCAGCACCGATATGACGCACCAGGAGCCGGCGCAACTGGCCCGCGAGCAGGATATGCGGCTGGTCGCGCACATGGAACAGCTCGACGCCCGGGGATTGCTCGAGACGCGCGCCCGCTACGGTATCACGATGTGCGGGTACGGGCCGACGGCGGCGATGCTGCTCGCAGCTAAGGAGCTAGGCGCGCAGCAGGGCGAATTGATCGCCTATAGCAACTCCGGCGACGTCCAGCCGATGCCCACAGTAGTCGGGTACGTTTCGCTTAAGGTGACCCGGTAGTCGGCAGCCCTTGGAGAAAGCGTTGAGGGCCCGAGCGAGCATGGCCCGGGCCCTCTTCTAAAGCCGACCGATTCATCCCCACTACGCATACACGAACGGGCTTTCTGCTCCTGACGCAGCAGCCATCTCCATGGCCTGCCGCGCCTCCCACAGCAGTTGCCCCACACCCGGTCGGCCGGCGCACCAGTTGCTGATGCCGATGTGGGTGCGCAGCCGGACGCCGCAGGACTCATTCAGGTGCTGCAGGTACCTCTTCAGGCGATCCGCTGCAATCATCGCTTCCCGCGGGCTGGTCGCCAGCATAGCGACAATGTAGTAACCGGGCTGCACCTGACAGGGGACGTCCAACTCCCGCAGGTTACTCTCCAGCAGGAGCCAGACTTGCTTCCAGTAGTCTGCGCCGGCTGGCGGCGCGGCCGAGCCGTTTTCCGGCTTGATACGGATAGCCACGAGCGACAGCTCCTCCTGACGCAGGTGAACTTCGGCCAGGACCATCTCCAGGAGCTGAAAGAATTGCTCTTCCGACCCGTATTGGCGCCTGGCGACAAGCCGCAGCGTCTCCAGGCTACCCGAGTGACGCACAATCACGCCCAGGTTTACTCCGACCAACTCCACCAGAGGGCCTAACTGGTCATACTGCGGCATACTGTCCCCGCTCAGTGATCCGACCCGGACTAGTGCCTGGGGACGCGCGTTGGCAAGGACGACGAAGTCGCGGTAGTGCGCCAGGGCCTCGGCCACCGGCTCAGCATCTTGCTGGACCACGACGGCGAGGGGCTGCGGCCGGAATA
>CAYNMY010000523.1:0-1771 GCA_964398275.1 uncultured Armatimonadia bacterium
CATGCTTGCGCGAGAGCATTGCCCCGCCCACGGACATACCCTTGGTGTCGGTCTCTTCCAGCAGTCGGCCGGCGTAATCGCCCGGCGGGTGTTTGAAGATGCAGCCCGCGCTCCACTCCGACACCGGCTGGCGTCGGCACCGCGTCTCCACGGCTTCGTACAGAGACTGGTGTACCGCGCTGGGTGCCGAGGGCCGCAGCGAGACCGCGGCCTTCGTTATAATCCAATCGCCATATTGGAACTGACTCTGGCGGTAGTCAAAGTCCAGCTCCTCGCGGCTGCAGCACGCGATCTGCCCGGTCTTATCTATCACCTCCACCCAGTCGAGGACCTTGGCCATCTCGCCGCCATTGGCCCCAGCGTTCATCACGATCGCCCCGCCCACAGTACCCGGGATACCGGCGGCAAACTCCAGCCCCGCCAGCCCCTGCTGGGCGGCATAGTGACAGACCGCAGCCAGGCTCTCCCCCGCGCCCACAATTAGACTCTTCCCCTCTCGCTTTATGCCCATCAACGCCCCGGCAATCTTGACTACCACGCCGCGGATGCCGCCGTCTTTGACTAACAAGTTGGTGCCGTTGCCGATGTACAGCGCTTCAATTTCGGTGCCGGCCAGATACGCAACCAACTGAGCCAGCGCCGGAACATCAGCGGGCATAACGAATAGGTCCGCCGGTCCACCGATGCCGAAGGATGTATGCCGGGCCATCGGCTCGTCCCGCCGGACGGTCAGGCCGGGGAGCTGCAATAGTTCCTGATATAGGTCAACAGTTGCCACACTCATGCGATACCTCGCGGTTCATATCTTTCGGCGTTGTCGTTGCTGCGGTATTCAACAGCCGTGGTGCTGGTCGTTGGTAACTCGGTCCGGGTCGGGATTGGCACTGTCCTCCAGATGGCTCGCCAGTTGGCACAGATAATTCCGGAAGTCTGCGCCCAACTCCGGGTCAGCCACCATCGCGCGCACAAAGGCCCGGCTGTACGACCTAAAGTTCCCCACATCCAGCCGCAACTCCTCGTCGCCCAGCGGCAGCGCCTGCACCAGCTCCCCGGCGCGGGCCAATGCCGCGATTGCGTCGGTCACTTGAATCTCACCGCCGTACCCGGGCGGCAAGTCACGCAGGTGCGCAAAGATGCCAGGGGAGAGTACATAGCGCCCGCATATTGCCAGGTCGCTGGGCGCCTGCTCGGGGTTGGGTTTCTCCACCAGGTCGCTCACCCGCAAGACGCCCTCTGCCTCCCCCGCCACTTCAATGACACCGTACCGGCTGCTCTCCTCGGGCCGGATGCGCCGCACCCCCACAGTTGCCGCCGCGCCCGTGGCCTGGTGGGCCACGACCAGCCGCCGGCTGAACAGCTCCCGGCCGCCGACTATCACAGCGTCCCCGAGGGCCACCACAAAATCCTCGTCGCCCACGAACCGCTCGGCGCAGGCTACAGCATCGCCCAATCCCCGTGGCGGATTCTGCCGGGTGAAGTAGAGTCTGACGTCGGGATCAGCAAACTCGGTCGCCCACGGCTCGCGTTCTGACTCAGCGAGCCGGCCTTGCTCGGGATCCAGGTGCGCTTCCAGGGCTGATTTGCCGGGCGCGACGATCAGGAGGATATCGGTGATCCCGCTCGCCGCCAGCTCCTCGACAACGGCTTGAATCGCCGGGCGCGGGCCGACCGGCATCATCTCCTTGGGTTGGACCTTGGTCAAGGGGTAGAGCCGGCTGCCGCTGCCCGCGGCGGGTACAACAGCTTTTGTTATGGGGTTCGCGCGCTTCAT
>CAYNMY010000524.1:0-1765 GCA_964398275.1 uncultured Armatimonadia bacterium
AATCCATCATACCCCCGCCCAGGCGCGTCAGTACGTGAGGATGGCCGAAGAGCAGGGGCTGCTGGTCACCGGTGGCAGCGACTCGCATGGGCCAGCGGGGCCGGTGCCGGTGGAAATCGGCGCGGCGGACGTGCCCGACGAGTGCGCCCAGCGCCTGGTCGAGTGGGCTGAGAGGCACCAGCCGGCCTGGGAAGGTAGGTGAGAAGTATGGAAACAACAGTAACTGAAACCTCCGGCGAGCCGCCGGTAACGGTACTCTCGATCGGTGGTTCGGTAGACGCCGGAGCCGAGGGCTTGGAGCGGCTCAGTCGAGTGCTGGAGGGGCTGGTTGACGAGGGCGTGCTTCATCTGGTCGTGGACCTGTCCGACGCTGACTTTCTGGTCTCGCGGGCGCTGGGTCAACTTCTAACCACTGCCGTGCGCCTCCGCAGCCAGGGCGGGGATATGGCTATCGCCGGGGCCAAAGGGTCAGTGGCGGCTTCCGCGCTGATGGTGGGGGTGGGGGCGATGGTCCAGCTCTGCGAGACGGTGGAGGACGCCGTCGCGGCGCTCACCATACCATAGGAGCGAGATTGCTGTCGCGACAAGAATGTCGCTCCTACCGAAGACGGGGAGCTTGTCGTAGGAAGCTTCGCGTGGCGAAGCTCATCATCGTTGGCGACGATTTACGTTTTTCGCAGCATTCCTATTAGTGGTAGCAGCTTGGCGAGGTTCAATTGGCCCAGGAGACCGGCGGTGATGACTTGCTGGGGGGCCACTACGACCAGGACCAGGCCGCGCGGCGGCTCAGGAGTGCCACCCTCGGCAATCGGCGTGGGCAGTTGAAATAGCGCGATTGACTGTCCCGGCCCCTGGCGGATACCCAGGCATTGCTTCCAGCCCGTGGCCAGGGCCCGCTGCAGGTAGTAGGTGCCCACCTTGGGGACGTTGACCTGGCCGGTGCGGGGCGTCTGGATTGCCACAGTCACCCCCTTCACCTTTCCCAGCACCTCCCGCAATACCTGACTGGCTTCCGGCCCGATTTCCCCCAGCATCTCGCCCAGGTCGTCGAGAGGTTCGGGCATATCCCCCTGGCTCTGCAGCAGTTGCTCGAGCACGGGCGTTAGCATACTCAACAGGCCGGCGTCCAGCTCCAGCATTAGGGCACAGTCGAGCCCGGGGTAAAGCAGGCCCCTGAGGCTGGCCAGGTCCTCGGGCTTTTCGAGCTTAAGAGCCTGGGCAACTGCCCCACTTGCTTCTGCCTCGCCACCCGGGGCGGCTACGACGACAGATAGCGGAAGTACTACGAGCATGGTTGCCGCTGCTGCGGTCAGTATGCGACTCATGGTCCTGATCTCCCTGTTCGTTGATTTAGATGCCGCACAAGCTGTATTTGGTTGCAGCTAGTCCCATACTTCTTTGCGTCACTGCCTGCAACCTTCCGCGTGGCGCGCGGCATCTAAGCTGATAGACGGAGATAGCGCACAAAGGAGGTTGGTTCGAATGCTTTTGCTAATTATTGCCGTCGTTGGGCTCGTCGTCCTAGTGCGTATTTACCACCTGATGCTTCAGAATCGGCAGCTCACGCTCCTACTTGAAGAGCGCAGGCTGTTGATTGAAAGGGGAGTAACCGACTTGCCGCCGCTGCAATTGCCCGAAATGCGAACGGAAAAGGCATCGCGTTCCACGCTTATCGCCAGCATCGTCCTCCTATTAGTCTCCGTTGCCTGGCTTGTGTCCGCCTTCTTTTTGACGCGCTCGAGTGCATTGGTACACTCGGGCGTTC
>CAYNMY010000525.1:0-1742 GCA_964398275.1 uncultured Armatimonadia bacterium
ATCGGGGGGGGCTCCTCGTCCTCCTTGTATTGGTCTGGGCCGGGGCGGAAGCGGCGTTTGAATTCGTCGTCGGGCTCTTGACCGAAGGGCCAGGGGAACTGGTCGAAGAAGTCCTTCAAACCCAGCTCCCGCGACGGCGCCGCCCGCTCCGCGCTGATATTGACCACGGCGGGCCGTACCCTATCGGCAACGCCAATGAACCCCTCCTCGAGATCAGCAAGTCCCTGCGCGGCAGCCGGCGGCGCAAGCTGCTGCTGAACCGGCGGGCTGTAGAACACCACCACAGCAACAGCGAAGCCGATGAGCACGCTCAGCAGGATGATGATAATGTGCGAATGCCGGTGACCCAGGAGACTAGTCTTAGCCATTTGCAGTATCCTTCTCACAGTCGGGAGTGACATAGTGGGTGATTCCTTCGATGAATCTGCAACTTCTATACCTATTGGACGCACATTGCTGATAAATTGTTCGCCGCTGCGCAGCATTCTCCTCCCCCGAGCGTTTCAGCAATGCCCGGATATCTTCTCGGGCGGGAGGAATACTGGCAGTATGCGGGAAATACCCGCTCGTCGAGTAATCCCGTCATCTATGCGCTGGTAAGCTTGAAGTCCAGGAGGAGAGACAACTATGTCACCAGTAGAATACCGGGGAATGAAATGCCGGCGAGTGGGGCCCACCACCCTCTGGGCCTCGGAAGTGGGCCTGGGCATGTGGAAATACGGGGATCCCTCGTATGACGGCTCGCGCATCGGCGAGCACGAAGCTTTCGAGGTGTTGGACCGGGCGCTGGAGCTGGGTGTGTTCTTCTGGGATACGGCCAATTCGTACAACATGGGCTCGGGCAACTCCGAGCGGCTGCTGGGTCGCTACTTCAGCTCCCGGCCTCGGTCGGTGCGGGAGCAGGTCGTCCTGGCTACCAAGATAACTAACTCGGTGCGCGAAGAGCACCAGCTCGAAGCCGACTTCACACCCAACCAAAGCGGCTGCTCGCGCCTGTACCTAATGAATATGGTGCACGCCTGCCTGCGCCGCCTGCAGACCGACCATATTGACATCCTGTACCTGCATACGCCCTACGGCGAGGAGAACTTCGCCGAGATTGCGCCCGAGACCGCCGAGCGCGAGATACTTCTGGATGAGACCTGGTCGGCGATGGATGACCTGGTCAGCCAGGGCAAGGTCCGCTACCTGTCCGTCTCGAACCACGATAGCGGGCAGATCCAGGAGGTCCGGGACGCTCTGGCGCGCGTCGGCAAGGATGGTTCGCGCCAGATTATTGCCGTGCAGAATCGCTACAATATGCTGGAGCGCGACAAGGTCGCCGGCCGGTCGGGCCGCGGCACCGAGACTGAATTCCTGGACTATTGCCGGGACAACCGCATCGGGATCGTCCCCTACTTCCCCCTGGCCAGCGGCGCGCTGACCGGCCGCTACCGCCGAGATAACCCCGACCAGGTCGAAGGCAGGATCACCACCGAGGGCACCGCCGACCAGTTCCTGACCGACCGCAACCTCGACATCATCGAGCAACTGGCGGCGCTCTCTGCGCAAATGGGCATTACCATGGCACAACTGGCTATCGCCTGGCTGCTCAGCCGCGAACAGGTTTGCTCGGTAATCGCGGGAGTGACCAAGCTGGCATATCTGGAAGAGCACGCCCAGGCTACGGAAGTCCAGCGCAGCGAGAGCGACCTGGCCGCGATTGAGGGGGGTGTGCGTAAGGATAGTGGAAAGTGGATAGT
>CAYNMY010000526.1:0-1727 GCA_964398275.1 uncultured Armatimonadia bacterium
GTGATGATGTTTCTGCACCAACATGGCCTGGGCACGGCGCTGGCCACCCGGATATATACTCGCTATGGCCCGCAAGCCATTGAAGTCTTAGAGGCTAATCCTTACCGGCTTGCGCATGAGATCACGGGAATCGGCTTTGCCACCGCTGACAAGATTGGTCGCAGCGTGGGGGTGCCAGCAGATGCTCCCCAGCGGCTACAGGCGGCGCTGCTGCATACCTTAGACCAGGCCACTGAGGCCGGCCATTTCTATCTGCCCCAGGATGAGTTGTTAGCTGGTGGCGCTTCCCTGCTGCGAATGCCGGTAGAACAGTTAGAGGTGGCTCTCGCCGCTTTGGCGGAGAACGAGCAGGTAGTTCTGGAACGCGGGCTGGGCCCGGATGAGCGGGCAACTGTGTACCTGCCGGCAATGATCGCGGCCGAGCGCGAGGTAGCTCAGCGCTTAGCCGCTATTGCTCAGGTGAAGGACGAAGAGGTGCCCACCAGCGAACAGTTGCACGAATGGCTGCAGCGCCGCGAGGCCTTTGGGGAACTGCCCCTGACTGCCGAGCAGGAAAGCGCGGTGGCGACTGCGCTGAGCAGCGGGCTGTGTGTGATTACCGGGGGGCCGGGCACCGGGAAGACTACTATTATCCGCCTGCTGGCCGATGCCTGTGAGGCGCTGGGCCGGCGAGTGGCTCTGGCGGCGCCCACGGGTCGGGCGGCCAAGCGTCTGGAGCAGCTCACCGGCCGCCCCGCTTCTACTATTCACCGCCTGCTGGTATATGACCCTCGTCGGGGCGGCTTTCGCTACGGCGAGGCTGAACCGCTACCGGTTGATACGCTGATAATTGATGAGGTCAGTATGGTGGACGTACTATTGGCTCACGATATGCTGCGGGCACTCGGGGAGGGCGCGCAACTGGTGCTAGTGGGCGATGCTGACCAGCTTCCCAGCGTTGGCCCCGGCAATATGCTCCGCGACCTGGTTGACTTGGAGGTCTTGCCGATCTGTCGGCTGACTACTATTCACCGCCAGCGCCAGGGCAGTCTGCTGGTGCGTAATGCCCATCGGATAAACAAGGGCGAGTCGCCGTATCTGCCCAGCCCCGAGAGCTGGCAGCAAGAGGATTGTGTGCTACTGGAGGAAGACGACCCGGAGGTGGCGGCCGAGAAAGTGATACGGACAGCCACGGTTAGCCTGCCGAAACTGGGCTTCTCGCCGGCGCAGATACAGGTCATCACTCCCTTACATCGGGGGCCCCTGGGGGTACAGGTACTCAATGTGGCTCTCCAGCAGCGGCTCAACCCACCGGCTCCCGGCAAGGCCGAATTGCAGCGGGGCGAGACTATCTTCCGCCAGGGCGACAGAGTCCTGCAAACGGTCAATAACTATGACAAATCGGTGTACAATGGCGACATCGGTGAGCTGGCGAGTGTTGATGCCGAGCGCCACGTCTTCACGGTGGGGTACGATCAAGCGGAGGTCAGCTACGACTTCGGTGAGCTTGATCAGTTGGAACTGGCCTACGCGTTGACCATTCACAAGTCCCAGGGCAGCGAATACCCGGCGGTGGTAATCGTCATCCACAGCAGCCACTATGTAATGCTGCAGCGCAATCTGCTATACACCGCTCTTACCCGCGCCGAGAAGATGGCCTGCATAGTGGGTAATCGCCGTGGCCTGGGGAAGGCCATCAAGACGGCTCGCGAGCGCCAGCGCCATACCCAGTTAGCCCAGCGGCTACG
>CAYNMY010000527.1:0-1720 GCA_964398275.1 uncultured Armatimonadia bacterium
ACCGGGTGCCCAACTGGGTCGTTGCGCCCTGGCCGGAGGACCATCTGGCGGCGCTCGAGTACCAGTGGAATGAGGTGGCGATACCGTACTGGCAGAAAGAGGCGCAGTATGCCGCCAACAACGGGGTCTACATCTGTTTCGAGATGCACCCCAACTTCCTGGTCTATAATCCCGAGACGCTGATCAAGCTGCGCGAAGCGTGCGGGAAGTACGGCGAGCGCATCTGCGCCAACTTCGATCCCAGCCATCTGTTCTGGCAGGGCATCGAGCCGGCGGCAGCGGTACGCTGGTTGCAGGAACAGGGCGAGGTCATCAAGCATTTCCATGCGAAAGACTCCTGTGTCTACCAGTGGAATGCCCGGGTCAATGGGGTGCTGGACACCAAGCACTACGGCGATGAGCCCAACCGGAGCTGGATATTCCGCACCGTTGGCTATGGCCACGACGACAGCGTCTGGAAGGACCTGATCAGTACCCTGCGGATGTACGGCTACGACGGCGTACTGAGCATCGAGCACGAAGACAGCCTGATGACCGCTGACGAAGGCTTCCTGAAGGCGGTCAAATTCCTCAAGGATGTCCTCATCTCGGCGGCTGCGGGCGAGATAACCTGGGCGTAGTGCCGATTATCATCACTCCTATGTTATTGCAGGAGCGAGGGCCTTGTGGTGCTTGTCCGTCCGCAGGTGGCCCTCCCAGAACTTGCGGGAATTGAATAATCGCCACGAGATGTGGTATACTCACAACAAGCGAGTAATCCCTGAGCTGGGCAGGCAGCCGTCTGTGGTGGCGGCGTGGTATATTGGTTGCGGGCGATTAGACTCGGCGCATAGGTGGTTATTGGATGTCTTTGCTGATCTACTTGGATGGTGAACTCGTGCCGGAGGAAGAGGCGAAGGTCTCGGTCTTCGATCACGGCTTGCTCTACGGCGATGGCGTATTTGAAGGGATTCGCGCCTACAACGGCCGGGTTTTCCGGCTCGATGAGCACCTGACGCGACTGTACGAGTCGGCCAATGCCATAATGCTCGACATTCCCCTGAGCTGCGAAGAGATGGGCGAGGCGGTCCTGGCGACCTGTCGGGCTAACGAATTGACCGACGCGTACATCCGGCTGGTGGTGACGCGGGGCAAGGGAGATCTGGGTCTGGATCCGCGCAGCTGTCCACGCCCGACGGTGTTCATCATTGCTGATGTGATAGCGCTGTATCCTGAGGAATTCTATGAAAAGGGCCTGGAGGTAATCACCTGTACGACGCGCCGTACCTCGCCGGACGCGCTGGATCCGGGGATGAAGAGCCTCAACTATCTGAATAACATCCTGGCTAAGATTGAAACGGTGCGGGCGGGCGTGCCCGAAGGCATAATGCTGAGCAGCGACGGATATGTGGCCGAATGCACTGGCGACAACATATTTGTGGTGCGTGACGACCATGTGGTGACGCCACCCGTTTACGTGGGGAATCTGCGCGGCATCACCCGGCAGGTGGTTATTGACCTGCTGGCTGGGATGGGGATCGAGACCCACGAGGAGCTCTTCCGCCTGCTGGAAGTCTACAGCGCCAAAGAGGCCTTCCTGACGGGGACGGCCGCGGAGATAATTCCGGTCGTGACCGTGGACGGCCGCAGCATCAAGGATGGGAAGCCCGGCCCCCTAACCCAGAAGTTGAGCGAGGCGTTCCGCGAACTGACTGGGCGCGAGGGTACGCCGATTTACCAG
>CAYNMY010000528.1:0-1713 GCA_964398275.1 uncultured Armatimonadia bacterium
AACAGGGCGTACAATCCGGGAGCGTGGATGCCGTCGTCATTGGTTACCAGTATGCGCATTCGCTTTGGCCTTACAGTACGACGGGCGTCCCGCCCGCCGCCGGGGGACAGGCGAGACGCCTGTCCTGCCGTGCTTCGTAGTATTAGTGTTTAGTCGAACTCAACCAGTTCAGTCCTGGTGACACCGCGCAGGTCTCTGATCTGTGCGAGGAGGGCCGCTGCGAGCTGCTCGGTGAGCTGTACGACCATCAAGCCTTCTCCACGGACCTTGCCCCGGGCCACCTGGAGACTCTGGATGGATATACCAGCGTCACCCAGCAGCGTGCCCAGCCGTCCCACGAATCCGGGTTGCTCCGGCTCGGCATTCCAGATGAGCAGCATTGCGCCGGCCGGCACCAGGTCGGTCTCGAACCCGGCCACTGCTACTATCCGGACCTGATCATCGTCGGCCAGAGTACCCGATATGACCAGCCGCTCGCCGTCCGCCTCGGTGACGGTCTCCAGCAGATTCCGGTAGTCGCCGGCGTCCCCCATTTTGCTCTGCACCACCTCGATACCCCGGTCCTGAGCGACGGCGAAAGCATTAACATAGTTCACTGGCTCCTCGACCACTGGCGAGAGTAGCCCGACCAGGAAGTAGCGGGCCAGCATCTCCAGATGATCGGCGGACGGCTCGCCACTGCCCCGCACCGTTATCCGGGCCACCGACTGTGGCGCCAGCACGTGCTGGACACGGGCCAGGCTATCAATCAGCGGCGAGTAGCGCCGCACCATCGCCAGCGTTTCGGGCGGGAGAGTGGGCATGTTTACCGGCCAGCGCGGCGGTCGGCCCTCCAGTACATCAACCACCTGCTGGGCTGCGTCAACGGCCACGTTTGCCTGGGCCTCGCTTGTTGAAGCGCCCAGGTGGGGAGTGACAATGACGTTGTCCAGCGCCAACAGCTCGGGATCGGGCTGAGAACCGCCCTCAAAAACGTCCAGGGCGGCCGCAGATAGGCGCCCTTCGGTAAGTGCCGCCACCAGCGCCGGCTCGTCAACAATTCCGCCCCGAGCACAGTTAATGAGCACGGCCTGCGGCTTCATCAGCGCCAGTTGCTCGGCGCCGATCATGCCGTCGGTCTCGTCGGTCAGCGCGGTGTGGATGGTCAGGAAGTCGGCGCGCTGGAGGACTTCTTCCAGGCTCAACATCTCGGCCCCCAGACTGTCGGCGTGCTGGGGCGCGATGTAGGGGTCGTCAGCGACGATCTCCATACCCAGGCCGCGGGCGCGGCGACCTACTTCTGAGCCGATATTGCCTAGCCCAATAATGCCCAGGGTCTTCCCGGTTACCTGTCGGCCCACAAAGCGCTTGCGGTCCCATGTGCCCGCATGCAAACTCGCGTGGGCTTGCGGGATATTACGTGCCGCCGCCATCAGCAAAGCGATGGTGTGTTCCGCGGCGGCCACGGTATTGCCGGTGGGGCAGTTCACCACCAGTACCCCACGCCGTGTCGCCGCCGGGATGTCAATATTGTCAACGCCCACGCCGGCGCGCGCGATGATCTTCAGCTTATCTGCCGCCTCGATGACTCTTTCCGTGATCTGGGCACCACTGCGCACCACCAGGCCATCGGCACCGACCACTGCCTGCGCGAGCTGCTGCTCGCTAAGCCCGGGCCGCAGGTCCACCTCGGCGATAGACTCAAGTATCGCCATGCCCTCGGGCGCAATTGGA
>CAYNMY010000529.1:0-1712 GCA_964398275.1 uncultured Armatimonadia bacterium
GCGCAGTCGAACATTTCCGCCAGGGCGGTTTTGTGGCGCTGCTGGATTCGGCGCAGCGCGAGGGCGAAGCCGACCTGCTGCAAGCTGGGGAGCACGTAACCGGCGAGAGCATAAACTTTATGGTCACACACGCGCGCGGGCTGATTACCGTGGCGATGACCCCAGAGCGACTCCGGGAGTTGCAGATCGCGCTCCTCGAGCCCCAGTACTGTGCCTGCAATATGCCCCGATTCACTGTGCCGGTGGACTATGCCCCGGCAACAACGACCGGGGTATCGGCGTTCGATCGCGCCGCCACTATCCGGGCCTTGCTCGACCCTGGTGCTCGTCCTGAAGACTTCGCGCGACCCGGCCACGTCTTCCCCCTGGCGGCGGCGGAGGGTGGCTTGGCAGAGCGTGCCGGTCACACCGAAGGCGCCGTCGGTCTCGCCCAACTGGTTGGATTGCGGCCGGTGGTGGTGATGTGCGAGATTATGGCCCCCGACGGTTATATGGCCACCGGCCCGACGCTGGAACGGTTCGTCCACATCCACGGCATCCCGCTCATTACTGTGGAACAGATCGCCGCAGCCCTGTGTGTCGAGCCGACGCCAGACGATGAATAGCGGTACGGGCTACGCAGGTAAGGACTCCGGGGGGCGATGGTGCGCGAGGTAGGTGCCGTAAAGGGTTACTGCCATACCGGCAAGCTGCCAGGGCGTGGGATGTTCGTGCAGGAAGACCACCGCTGCGCCCAGCGCCACCAGCGGCACCAGGTATTGGTAGACGGCGGTGCGGGCGGCTCCGTGCACATTAATGCTCCGATACCACATACCCATTCCGTAGACCATCCCGACAAATATGGTAAAGGCCAGCAGGGCCCAGTGTAGAGAAGTCAGATCGCGCCACGGCGTATTGATCAACTGATGCAGACCCAGGGGCAGGACTATGACATTGCTGAAGGATAGAGCGAGAGCGGTTACCGTCAGTGAGCCGTGGCGTTGCATCAGGGGCCGGCTCAGGACCATATACAGCCCATAGAGGAAAGCCGAGCCGATCATTATCAAATCGCCGGTAATCCGGTGGGGTGCTGACCCGGTGCCGACTGACGTGGCCCCCAGTACCACCATCGCTACCCCGCTCAGCGCGACAAGGATGCCCAGCCAGTTCCTCCGATAGATAACCTCGATGCGCGCTGCCGCGACGATCACAGTCGTCCACACGGGCGCGGTGCTAATCAGCAGCGCGCCTTCGGAGGCGTAGGTAAGCTTGAGCGCGTAGAAGAAGGATAGCATCTGCACGCCCATCATTAGCCCCGCCCCCAGCAGGTAACCGAGGCTTGCGGACAACGCCCCACGCAGATTGCGGCCCAGCGCCACGACCAGCGCCAGCAGACTAACTCCCGCCACCACTCCGCGCAGGCATTGCAGCGCCGGCGGAGTGAACGTATCGAGCAGGAACTTCTGGGCAGGCGCGTTCAGACCCCACGCGACGACTACGGATAGGGCACCGAGGTCAGGCAGCGAACGCGGAGTGGCGGCGCAGGACTGCTCGGTGGGATTGGCCCCATTCGGCCTGTCCTGAGGCTCTGGCACGGGTTTCGGCTTCTCGCAGTTGTCTGGGAAGGTCATCAGCACTACTGGTATTCTGCCTCGCAGGCGCTACTATGAGGCCAACTAAGCAATTTTTCACCATAATTTTAATTTCTTTGTTTAATGGTTTCATTACATGAT
>CAYNMY010000530.1:0-1710 GCA_964398275.1 uncultured Armatimonadia bacterium
CGAGGTCAACCGGGAGGTCGGCGACATCGTCTTTCCGCCGGACACCGGCCCGGGCGAGTACTATGTGTACTACATGCCCAATAAGCTGAAAGGGTGGATACATTGGGGAGCGTACGAATACGATGCTCCGGAGGAGACCGCCGAGCCGGCCTGGGTTGAGCGCCACTCGTTGACTGCTGAGGGCTTGCAGACCGGCACTTGGAGACAACTTCCGCAGGCGACGGTGCTGGAAATCCAGGCGCGCAGCGAGTTTCACCGCTTCGACCCGATGGAGATCATCGCCACTGCCGAGGAGATGAAGCAACTTCTGGCCCAGCACCCGGAACAGTCCTATCTGCTGTTCCCGGAGGACCGCAGGTACCCCATACGGATGACCGAGGATTTGCCGCTGCGGTGGATTCGCCAGGGCCCGAGCGCCGAGTTCCGGGGGGAGGCACAGCCGGGTGAGTTCTATGTTTTTCAGATTGGCGTATATGCGGCCCGGGAGGCGATTGCGGACCTCACCCTTGACTTCAGTGACCTGCGAGCGGAGCCGGGGGAGGTAATCCCGGCTGCCGCTCTTCGCTGCTTCAACCTGGGCGGGACTGATTGGCTGGGAAGGCACTTGACGAAAACAGTACCCGTGCCTCAGGGTAAGGTTCAGGCCTTGTGGTTTGGGGTGCAGATTCCAGAGGATGCCGCCGCGGGAAAGTATCAGGGATCGCTGACGCTCCGCCCCCAGAATGTCCAAGAGAGTACGGTGAAGCTATCGTTGGCGGTGTCCGGCAAAGTCCTGGCCGACGGCGGCGACAGCGAGCTGTGGCGCCTTTCTCGGCTAAGGTGGCTGGACTCCACCATTGGGATAGACGATGAGCCAGTGGCCCCCTACACGCCCCTGGAGGCAGAAGGCCAGACAGTCAAGTGCCTGGGGCGCGAGCTCCGCTTCGCAAGTACCGGGCTGCCGGAAAGCATTCAAAGTAGGTTCACGAAAACCGGGCTGCTCGATAGCAGCCACACCGAGGGCCGGGAGATTCTGGCCAGACCTATGGCTATGATCGTAGAGACCGCCGATGGTGAGGTGGCGTGGGAGGGTGGCAAGGCGAAGGTGGTAGCGACGACGCCGGGAGCAGTGACATGGGAAGCGCACAGTACCGGCGGCCCGCTGCGGATGAGCTGCTGGGCGAAGATGGAATTTGATGGCTACATCAACTACCAGGTAACATTGCAGGCTCAGGAAGCCGCCGAAATCAACGACATCCGTCTGGAAATCCCGTTCCGGCGAGAAATTGCTGCGTATATGATGGGGTTGGCTCGCCAGGGCGGCTATCGGCCGAAGGAATGGCGGTGGGAGTGGCCGAGGACGAACACCAATGTAATCTGGATAGGAGACACGGATGGGGGCTTGTATTGCAAGCTGAAGGCCCCCGAGCAGTCCTGGGGAAGGGGGAGCCAGGGAGGGTGCACAGTCACTGAACAGGGCTATGATACAGTCCTGGTGAACGCCTACAGCGGCCCGCGCAGCCTCCAGCCCGGTGAAGAACTGCAGTTTAACTTCGGGCTGCTCATCACACCCGTTAAACCGCTTGACCCCGAACACTGGAATCAGCGGTACTAAAACATCAATAAGGAACCGAGCTGTAACGTAGATGCGGCGGTGGAGAGGGGAGAAAACATCATCAACATCCACCATGGCCAACCCCCCCACCCTCATATCTATTATCCCATCATCGC
>CAYNMY010000531.1:0-1681 GCA_964398275.1 uncultured Armatimonadia bacterium
GTGCGCTATCGGTACCTCGGGGAGAATACCTGTCAGTAGGATGCTTCTGCCCCGCCACTCTATCTTCTTCTGCAGCCGAGCCACCAGGTGGCGGACAGTCATTATGCCGGACTTAGACAGCCGCTGGACGTATTCCTCGGGCATTTCCTCCCGGGCGAAATCGTCGCTCCAGAAATCAGTCATATCCGTATTCTTCGGTACAATCAACAAGTTGAAGCCCAAATTCCGCATCAGGCGGACAGTCTCGCGCCGGGAGGCGTCAGACATAGTTACAATAGCGACCAGCAAGGCTACGGCCACCATGACTGCGACCACAGCCGACAGGAAGTTCAATTTTCGGTGCTGCATCTCGCGCCACAGCAAGCGTAAGACAGACACACTCGTTCGCTCCTAAGCAGAAATAACAGAGTCAGTGGTGTGGAGATGGGAATTCAGATTTGGCTATCAGCCGCCAAGCAACAATAACAAGAATCGTACTATACCGTTTTCCTCCTCCGGCTGAGTGTAAAGCCAATGGCTACCACGAGTATCGTCGCCGCCCCCAGCATCAGACCCAACCGCACCGACAACCGTGAGCCCAAAGAGGAGTTCCCCTCAATTTCAAGATCGGGAGCGATAGGACGCGAAAACCTGACATGATCAAAGCTAGCCAGGGGCGATTGGTGGCTGTCGGTAGGTATGGTTGCATAGGGTAGTAGTTGGGCGTCCGGGACCGGGGGCGTGGAGATAGCTTTCTGATCTTCGTCGCCGGTCTCGCTCCTCGCCACAAGCCCGCTCGCGGCAGAGGGCGTAGCGGAAGGGGCCGCTTCCTTGTCGTGAACCGGGACCGAGGTGACAAGCTTGACTTCGTCCGCTGGCTGGTCGGCAGGAACCGGCACCGCGCAGGCGACTTCTGCATTGGGAGCTTCCTCAATGTCGAACAGTAGTGAGTGTACCGGTGCTTCGGTGGCCGGCGGCAGGCTGGCGACGCGAGTTTGCCAGTCGTAGTTCGTCAGCAAGTCCATACCTGCGCTGGATGCCTTAATCTCGCACGCGCACGGACCCTTCATAAAAACGCTGAGTTCGGCAATGTTGGCGTAGGTAATACCCTTGCCCAGGTACGGCTCCAGAATGTGGCTACGCCCAAAAACGGCGAATAGCATGGTGCTGTCTATATCCTGTAAGTCGCTTTCTAGCAGAAGAAGCTGTCGCACTAACCATTCTTCCTGGCGGTCGTCGCGAGCCACTACCACGAACCCGATGTCCTCATCTCGCTCCGCGGCCTCGGCTACCACCCGGCGCACAACCCTTTGCGCCGCGGTATTCTCGCGCTGATTTGGCCCCAGCACTAACAGCAGCAGGCCCTGCTTGCCCTGGCACAATTGCTCGGCGATTTGCCTTCTCTTTGGTGAGTCTATCAGAGCCTTGGCGGCGGCCAGGTCCAGTGGCCCCACGAAAAGCTCGGTCCACCGCGGTGTCAGAATGACATAAAACGGCAGCGGATGGGACTGGTAACGCGCCCAGATTTCTCGGTGCTCATCAGTATACTCAGTTGCGCTCAGATTGCTCGCGTCCACCCGGGCAAAGGTAATATTAACGTGACCCTCAGTGCCGGCGGCGATTTGCTCTAGGTGGCCGTTCATCGGCACATCAGCTGTGTCTGCGGTGCCGCTATAGAAGTAGTACGCGTGGTAAGGGTCGG
>CAYNMY010000532.1:0-1680 GCA_964398275.1 uncultured Armatimonadia bacterium
GCGGCGAGGCCCAGTTCGGCGCCGACGCCCACATCGCTAATCAGGTTGGGATTGCACTTGTCCGCCAGCTCCGGCAGCACTGCCGTGACCGCCGCGCAGGCCTCGACGACGCCCATCGGTACCTCGGCGGCGGCCATCAGCGCTTCCTGGATGGCCTGCCGGCGGGCCTGCTTCTGTTCGTCGCTGTCCCTGGGCATACCGTAAGCCGCACCCACTTTGCTGTAAGCGTCGGCGTCAGCATCGGCCAGGTCCAGCAGCGCCTGCTGCTGCTCGCCGAGCTCCGCCAGAATCCGCTCGATATCCGCCTGGACATCGGCGAACTTCTTCTTGCCCACGGTGAAGTTAGCGGCCATCGCCGCCGCGGCTGCGGCCAATGCGCCAACTACCCCCGCCGCACTCCCCCCACCGGGCGTCGGCTGATCGGAAGCCAGCCGCTGCGTGTACGCCCTTACCGTCTCAGCTACTAAAGACATGCTAAGCATCTCCTGGTTCTAAACCTGGTCTGCGCCGCCGGATCTCCGCCTCGGTATAGTCAATCAGCCCGCCGAGCGGCACGCTCTGCTTGCGCACGCGCACGACTACCTCATCAACCTTCTGAAAGCTGTCTATAACACCCACCGCGACATCGCGGGCCAGCGCCTCGACCAGCTGGTAGTTGCGGGCACTTTCGACCTCCCGCACCAGCGCGTAGACCGCCTTGTAGTCAACCGTCTGGGACAGGTCGTCGGTCGAGCCGGCTGCTTCGAGGTCCAGGTACAGTTCCACATCCACCGCGAAACGTCCTCCCAGCTCGCGCTCACTTTCTTCCACGCCGTGATGTCCGTAGAAGGTCATATTGACGATCCGGATGCAGTCTCTGGCCACGGTTGATCTCCCTCCGAGTCAGCGATTCTCCACCAGCAGGCGCAATTCGGTGGCGATCACCGCCACGCGGGCATCGAAGAATCCTTGAGGAATCTCCTCGACAATCTGAAGCTCATAGGACAGCCCAATTGAGACGTGAGCCTGGGCGAGGCTAAGCGAATTGAGCAGCCGGTCGTAGTAGCCGCCGCCGTAGCCCAGCCGACCGCCCAACGGATCGAAGGCGATGCCCGGAGCGACCACGCAATCCACATCGGTCAGCAAGGTACGCTCACAAAGTCGCGGTGCTGGCTCCGGAATGCCACAGAACCCCGCCTCGACCTGCAGCGCGGCATTGGCGACATAGTACAACTCCAGTTCGGGTGCGGCCCTATTGACGCGGGGCAATATCAGCCGCTTACCGGCCTGAAGCGTGGATTCCATTAGCCGATCGGTACAGACCTCCGAACCAAACGCGGCGTACAACATCACCGATTCAGCCTGCTGGAACTCCCAGGTCTGCACCACCCGGCTCCAGATAATGTTGCTCTTGTCGAGGCGCTCGGCCTCGCTTAGCGCGTCGCGCCGCTTGAGAATCTGGCGGCGCAGCTTGGTCTTGCGTCGGGCTTCAACTGCTCTCATACGTGGCGGGAACCTCTCACAATCGCGTCGGTCATCCGGGCCACTTGTACCATCTCGTCCACGTCGTGTACCCGGATTATGTTGGCGCCGTTGGCGATGGCCACCGCGCAGGTCGCCGCCGTCCCCCACAGCCGCTGCTCAGCCGGCCGGTCAAGCACCTGGCGAATAGTGGACTTGCGCGAAGTACCGATCAGCCGG
>CAYNMY010000533.1:0-1677 GCA_964398275.1 uncultured Armatimonadia bacterium
GATCCGCGGCTTTCCGCGAGGGCTGGATGTAATGTCCGTGCTGGGCAGCGAGCGGGCCGCCGACATATTGCAGGAAGCGGGCGACACTCAGTACGAGCTCTATGATGAAAAGCTGGCCGAACTGCAGGAGATGTTCGACGCCTTCACGCCAGCGGAATGGAACCGGAACCTGTACTGGAGCTGGCTGTATGCGCTCCAGGCGCTCATCGGAGAGCGCGGCGAGGGCTATCCCAGCTTTATGGGCACCGAGGCGTGGCAGGACCGGCAGCTCAACGCAGCCCTGGCCTCGTGGGCGGAGCTGCGCCACGATACTATCCTCTACGCGAAGCAGAGCTACGCGATGGAGCTGACGGCGATGCCGCTGCCCCGGCAAGAACCGCCGCCGGGCTACGTCGAGCCGGTGCCCGAGTTCTACGCCCGGCTGCTGGCGCTGACCGAGATGACTCAGCGCGGCCTCAGCGACATGGAGGTCCTCGACCAAGACGCCACGCTGCGCCTCCAGGCGTTGGCAAACATCCTGCAGCAACTGGTAGACATCTCGGTCAAGGAACTCGCCAACCAGCCGCTGACCGAGGAGGAATATCGCTTCATCAAGCATTTCGGCAGGTCCCTGAGCCGCGTTACCGCCGGCGTGGAGGAGACCAGCGCGAAGACCACGATGATCGCCGACGTGCATACTGACGGCAACACTCGGCAGGCGCTGGAAGAAGGGGTCGGCTACATTCAGCACATCACGGTCGCCTACCAACTCCCCGATGGCCGAATCGCGGTAGGCAGGGGGCCGGTCTTCAGCTACTACGAGTTCAAGCAGCCGATGGCCGACCGCCTCACCGACGAGGCCTGGCGCGAACTGCTGCAGGAGGGCCAGGCGCCTGACTCGCCAGAATGGACCCATAGTTTCAAGACCTGGTAATCCCCGCCACACGTGCTTGCAGCTCGCACAGATTTCCAGCGCGAATGGCCTCCCGAATCTGCTCCATAAGCTGCACAAAGAAGCGCAGGTTGTGCAGGCTAAGTAGCCGCCAGGCCGTCGCCTCCTGCAGCCGGAACAGATGATGCAGATACGCGCGGCTGTACTTCGCGCAGGCCGGGCAGTCACATTGCTCCGATAGCGGCCGGAAGTCGTCGCGGTACTGCGCGTTGCCTATTCTTATTATACCCTCCCAAGTATAAAGGCGACCGTGGCGGGCGTTGCGCGTGGGTATAACGCAGTCGAATAGGTCAATTCCGTGCTTGACCGCCTCGATCATCTGCACCGGCACCCCCACCCCGAGCAGGTGCTTGGGCGCGGCCTCGGGCAGCTCAGGAAGCGACGCCTCCAGGGCCGCAAACATCTCCTGCTCCGTCTCCCCCACCGACACGCCACCGATTGCATACCCGGGAAAGCCGATATCCGCCGTAGCCCGGGCGCTCTGCGCGCGCAGGTCGGGATAGACACTGCCCTGGACGATGCCGAACAGCGCCTGCTCGGAATTGCTGTGTGCCACCTTACTTCGCTGTGCCCAGCGCAACGTACGCGCCATCGAACCGGCGGCATCTTCGTGAGAGCACGGGTACGAGGTGCAATCGTCAAAGGCCATAATGATATCGGCGCCGAGCTGGTTCTGCACCTCGATGGAGACCTCGGGAGTGAGCTGTATCTCGCGGCCATCGAGCGGTGAGGGCAGAATGACTCCC
>CAYNMY010000534.1:0-1673 GCA_964398275.1 uncultured Armatimonadia bacterium
AGTCCGGGGGCCTCCGTGAGGACGCCGCCGACGCCCGCATGGTCGTCGTCCACGCCAACGGCTCCGCGGCTCCCATCAGGCCCGATGCGGCCATACGCCCCGGTGACGTCATCGTCGTGCCCACAAAGCACATCGTCCGCACCGTCCGCACCGAAAGCGAATGGCAGAAGTGGTTCAAGACGATCGTCTCACTCGCCGCCGCAGCCCTCGTCTTCTAACGAGATACCTTCCAGCGAGAGGAAGCCATCACAGTGGCGTCGTCAACGCGCAAAAACAGAAATGCACTCCCCGACAGGCTGCGCTGGTGGCACGTATTAGCGCTCAGTTTCATCGGCGCTTGTCTCGTTGCTGCAGTCTTCTTCTTCACCCGCCCGGCCACATACACTGCCACGACTTCCCTCCTCCTCAACGACCAGCCTGATGTCCTCGCCAGGCTGACCAACGAAACCGGCGATCCCGCCGCCACACAACAGGAGCGCCTCTCCACCATACTCGCAAGTCGCCAGATACGCGACCGCCTCGTTGGCGAGTACAACCTGGACCAGAAGCTGCACATGGACAAGGATTTCGCGGCCGAGACACTCTCATACATGACGGACATCCTCTCTCAGGGCGGCGGCCTCACCATCACCGTCTCATGCCGAGGCTACCGCAAACCCCGGCTTGCCCTCTGGAGCCCCATGAGTATGCCCGACGCGCACCGGCTCTGCGCACAACTCGCAAACGCTTACGTCACACAACTCGACGGCTACCTTGCCGAGACCGCGCTCGACCTGGCCCGCAATGATCGCAAGTTCATCCAGCAGGCACGCGACAACATCCGCCGCGAGCTCACGGACACCGAAGACGGGCTCCAGCGGTTGCAGACACAGTACCAGCTCATTGACCCCGACGAAAAAGCCATGCGCACCGTGGACCGCGTCAAAGCCGCCCAACAGGCACAGTCCGAAGCCTCCACCCAACTCGAAGACGTGACCAGCTCACTCCGCAAAGCACGCGGGCAGCTGCGCAGCGTGGATGCACTCCACATCGCCAAAGTCGCCGAGACCCGCAACCCGGTCATCAGCCAACTCGAGCAGAAGCTTGCAGAACTGCAGGTGGACATGGCCGGCGAACTCGCCTCAGGCAAGACTCCCGGCCACCGCCAGGTCGTCCAGATACAGGCCGCCATGGACAACATCAACGACCAACTCAAGGACCTCGAGGAGCGCGTGCGCGGCGAGCTCTCCCAGGCCAACAACCCCACCTACGACAATCTCGTCGGCAAGGTCGTCGAGCTTGAGATTGGCGCTTCCGGTGCGCGCGCCCGCAGAGCCAAGAGCGCTGCACTGCTCGCCGCCGCCAAGGCAAGCCTCGCCGAACTCCCGCCTGTCGCCCGTGACTACGCAACCCTCAAGCGCAAGCAGCAGGTCCAGTCCGAGTTGATGGCTTCCCTCACCCAGTCTCTCGCCCTCGCGGTGATCGCGGAGCAGCGTGCCACCGCCACTAGCGCCTTCACTGTCCTTGATGCTGCTGTCCCACCGATGAGACGCTCCGGCCCGCCGACCTTACTCGCCGGCGGCATCGCATTTGTCGTCCTGGTCTGCGTTTTCGGCTTCACCATGGTTGACCGCCGCGCCTTCGGCATGTTCTAACCCGAAGGATCTACCAAACGCGTAGGTCGGCCTGACCTG
>CAYNMY010000535.1:0-1669 GCA_964398275.1 uncultured Armatimonadia bacterium
GGCGGTACCCCCGGAATATTGGGCCGCCCACTACGCCCCCAACGGGAAGGGGGGCTTCTTCGTGGCTCAGGCAGCAGCAAAGCTGATGATCCCCCGGGGCTGGGGCCGCATCATTTTCATCGCCAGCCAGTCGGGGCTTATTGCCATTCCCGGCCAGTGTGTCTACTGCTCCACCAAGGGAGCCATGATCCAACTGGCCCGTGCCCTGGGGGGTGGAATGGGCCAAGCACGGCATAACAGTCAATGCCGTCGCCCCTACCTTCGTGGAGACGAACCTCACCCGCGACCGACTCCAAGACCCTGAGTTCCTGCGCTTCGTGCTCGGTAAGATTCCCTGTGGTAAGCTAGCTACACCCCAGGACGTGGCCGCGGCAGTGGTCTACCTGGCCAGTGAGGATGCGGGTATGGTCAATGCATCGGTGCTGACTGTAGACGGCGGCTGGACGGCCTGGTAGGTAGAGCATGCTAATAGGACCGGGTGGAGAGGGTTATTGCACTTACTGGGGGAAATATCAGCCCGACCTGATGGGGATAGAGAGCACCCGCGATCAGAGGTCGTCGGCCGTCGCTCCGCCCACGCCTTGTAGCCGCTCGCCTAGAAAGCGCCAGGCCAGAACGGCAGTTAGCAATACAACTGCCATGAGTAATGACTCAGGCACCGATGCCCGAAGCGTAGCCAAAGCCTTGGCCGCTATAGATTTGACTACTGGATCTCCGGCCCCAAGTCCGGATTTAGCACTTCCCCTACGGCCTCGATCATAGCCTGGTAGTTTTCGGGCTTGATGGGAGGGTTAATTTCACTGGCAGTGCCGATGAGCATACCCCCCGTCTGAAGAGCATCGGTCTCCTCAATCTGCCTGCGCACCTCTGCGGCGACTTGTTCGGGTGTTCCTCTTTCCATCAGATCAACCCCATCTATGCCGCGCATCCAGATGTGCTGAGGCCAGGCGTTCTTCAACTCGACAATGTCCATGCCGACCGCTGGCTCCAGACAACTGAAGCCATCTACTCCGCAGTCCACCAGGTCAGGGATAATCTTCTTCCAGTTACCGTCGTTATGATAGAGGACCTTAATCCCATGGCGGTGCCAGACATCGGTCAGTCGGCGCAAGTAGGGGAAGTGTTCCTTGTGCAGGAACGTGGGGCTGAACATCGGCCCTTGCTTGGTGCCGTAGTCGGCGAAGATGCACGCAACTGGCGAAAAGTCAGGGTCAGCTATGGCCTGGACGCGGCGGATTTCGTGGGCGACGTGGGCCTCAATGAACTGTGAGATGACCTCCGGGTCATCGTCATACAGGTAGGAGAACAAGGTCAACCCCACTCGGTACCAGCATGCTTCTAAGCCGAGGCGGCTCTCGCTAATGATCACTGTATCGCCAACGAGCCGCTGCAGCCGCTGCATACGCGTATGAAATTCCTGGCCCAACTGCTCATAGTCCGTTTGCGGGTCGCGGATTTGCTCGGTCTTGCGCAGCAAGTACTCCCGGGCGCCGGCAACATCGGAAAACGGCCGGCTCACTATCCACGAGTTCCAGTTGTCGTTCTGGATGACGAACCCGTCCTGGTCCGTCACTCGATCCGTACCCAGGGGGGCATGTGGTTCAAAACAAGTGTCAAGAGTTTTTCTAATGCCCACACAGATATCTTCGTAGGTGTAGTTGAACCCTTC
>CAYNMY010000536.1:0-1662 GCA_964398275.1 uncultured Armatimonadia bacterium
AAACCTGGAGCTGTCCGCCCCCAGCGCCCTACCCAACCGACCCCAGCTACTGGGGCCGCCTGCGGCTTATTGGATAGGGTGAGGCCGCAAGGGTCTACGCCAGAAAGTGCGCCAGGAGGGCGATCTCCGCCTCGTTGGTCCAGGTGTTGCCCGGGGCAAGCTGGGCGGCGACGTCGGGCAGCCGTTCGGGCAGCTCGTCCAACCGGGTCAGCGGCAAACCCTCGATTTGCGGGTAGATGACGATCTTGCCCGGCACCGAGCCGTCCTGGACGGCGCGCATTCCGTCGTGCGTAGCCTCGATGCCGCCGATTGCCGCCACCGATCGGTTCGGCGACAGCTCGCCCGCTTCGCTCATGTGTAGGGCTAGCTCCAGATCGGCGGGACGCGACCCGCTGGTGCCAGTGAAACGCACGTTATCGAGCGCAATGGGGCTGAGGTCTACCTGCGCCATCGTGCCGCGCGGCATGCCGGCGAAAAAGTTGACGACACCGCCGGGGGCGACGTACTGAGCCGACTGGAGTGCGAGCGAGGGCACTGGCACCATTACCACTACGTCGTCGAATCCCTCCGGCGCTATCTCGCGCAGGCGAAGATCAAATTGCTCCGGCCCCAGCTCCTGAGGATTGAGGCAGATGAGCCGTTTGCCCATTTCCTCCGCGACAGGCCCGAACTGCTCACCGGCAGTCCCCAGCCGCTCAGGCGAGATGTCGGTCGCCACGACAACCTGAGGGCCAGGCGTGCTCTCCAGGGCAAGCTGGACGTGCATCTGCCCCATCGGGCCACCGCCGCCCACAATCAACGCCGAGCCGCCCGCCGCCAGACGAGGGTGACGACTGGCAGTGTAAGCCTGGGATATGTCGGGGCCACGGCAGCCCAGATAGCGAAGGTAGTCGTAGTGAATCCGGCCCAGATCAATCTCTGCCGGCTCCGGTAGCGGCTTGTGGGTGACCAGAACCAGCGCGCCTTCACGCCCCAGAGCAGCCGCGGCTGCCGCTATCAAACGGGCCCCCGGACTGCCGAGCAGGATTATGTCGTTGAAGCCATCGGGCGCTACCTCAGCCTGGAACTCGGCGATCGTCTGGTTATCGGCCAAGCTGACTTCCTCAAGCTGCGTGTCCCACTTCTCTGCGGCTGCTTTCAACTCATCCCCGAGTGGGCCGGTCACAGAACTGACGAGAATCGTGGCCGGCCCTTCGTCTGCTTCAGCCAGGACACCCAGAGTGAAATCGTCCCCACAGTCAGCAGCAATAACCCAGGTCACCCCGCCCGGTGCAAGCTGGCGGCGAAAGTCAGTCCCGTAGGCGTGAACCACGCAAGCCCACGGCTCGGATAGCGCCGCCTCAGCGTAGCCGGTCGCGGGTTGGACGGGAATCAGGTAGAGGCCCTCGTCACCCCTCAGCAGCTCGTCGCCGAGCAGAACGAACTGCTCCAGCGCCCCGGGCAGCATATAACCGAAAGCCAGGTTGACGCCCTTGTAAAACACATCAGCCTGCACTACGAAGCGGTCGCCGACACTGAACTGGTCGGTCAAATCGGCGCCCACGCTGACGACGGTCAAAGCTGCCTCGTGGCCCGGCACTATCGGGTCATGGGCCAGGTCGCGGCCATAGAGCCGCGGGTGATCCTTACCGAGCTTGAGGATCTTCACGTCGCTGAAGCACA
>CAYNMY010000537.1:0-1660 GCA_964398275.1 uncultured Armatimonadia bacterium
AGACTTTCCAGAGGCGGTGAGATCAAGAAGGTAACCTTGTCACGGCCGCTCGCCAGGCTGCAGCCGAGCAAAGCCCCCAGTACGGCGCCCGGATTCTCGTCAGGCGAGACCGCCGGGCCCCAGGCCTCGGCCCTCGCCTGCCCGCCGTCCAGGCTTTCGCGCACGGGCAGGCCCATCAACGCCGCCGGCAGCATCCCGAAATATGACAGAGCCGAATAACGCCCCCCCACGTCGGACCAGTTCTCGACAGTAGCCCGCAGACCCCGCTGGTGGCTGGTTTGAGCGAGAGGCGTACCCGGGTCGGTGATGACGACGAAGTTTTCGCCTGCCTGGTCGCCCTTGACCGTCTTCACCTGCTGGTAGAAGTACTCAAAGAAGGAAAGCACTTCGGTGGTCGTTCCCGACTTGCTGGCGACAATAAACAAGCAGCGGGCCGGATCAACATCCCGCGTGCTGGCAGCCACTTCTGCCGGCACCGTACTGTCGAGCACCGACAAGCTGGGATAGCCCGGGGCAGAGCCAAATATGCGCTCGCAGGCCCAGGTGGCCAGGCTGCTGCCGCCCATGCCGAGTAGAACCACGTGCTCAAAGCCGTCCCGGCGCACCTCATCTGCGAAGGTGCTGAGCCGATCCAACTGCGCCAGGCAACGTGTGGGCAGCATGAGCCAGCCCAGGCGGTTAGTGATTTCGGCCTGATGCTCAGGCTCGGGCTGCCACACCGCGGCATCCTGAGCCCAGATGCGGGGCAGGTACTCCTGCGTCCTAATCAGCTCGAGCGTTGCCTGAAGGTCGGCCGCTTGCTCGTCGGTGAGCAGCCAGGTCTGCCGGTTCAGGATAACTGCCATGCCAGGCTTCCTCCTCAGGAGTCTCAGCAGGTGTGGCGGGAGTAGTTTGTTTGCTACAGATGGTAAGACACAGATACATCACGATATGTTCTGTTTGTCAGCAGCTCTTAGCACCTCGTCCATGCTCCCGGAGCGGTATCCGGCCAGGTCAACTGTAATGTAGCTGAATCCGGCGTCGCGCAGCGCAGACAGGACCTGCCCGCGCACCGGCTCGGCAGCCAGCCGCGGCAGTTCAGCAATCGGCACCTCGATCCGCGCAAGCGGGCCGTGATGACGTACTCTGAGCTGCGCGAACCCCAGGCCGCGTAGGACCCGCTCCGCCGTGGCTATTTGCTCAAGCTTCTCCCTGGTAATCAGTTCACCATAGGGAATCCGCGTCGCCAGGCAGGCGTCAGAGGGGCGGCTCCAGGTAGGCAAGCCCCGCAGCCGGGAGAGCTTGCGCACCTCTTCCTTGGTAACGCCAGCCTCGATCAGGGGGGCCCGGACCTCCACCTCCTGCGCCGCGCGCTGCCCGGGGCGGTAATCGGCGGCGTCGTCAGCCTGCTCAGCATGTACCACCCACGCCAGACCTTCGCGCTCGGCAATCTGATGAAGCTCAGTGAACAGGGCCTGCTTGCAGCGATAGCAGCGGTCGGGCGGATTGCCCGCAAATCCGGGAAGGGCCAGTTGATCCACTTCAAAGGTAATATGCCGGGCGCCCAACTGCTCTGCCAGGGCTTTCGCCTCCTCGAACTCCTCACGGCGATAGATCGCCGAGCAAGCAGTTGCCGCTACCGCCCGGGGTCCCAGGACATCGGCTGCCACGGCCAACAGAA
>CAYNMY010000538.1:0-1659 GCA_964398275.1 uncultured Armatimonadia bacterium
CGCCTGGGTAGAGTGCAATACCGCCAAGCAGGACCTGATCCGGGAGAACCGCTATGTCCATCTGTCCGACAACCTCGCGCGGCTGCGGATGAGCATCTACACGCGGCTGGCGTACGGCGTCAAGGGCATCCAGTGGTGGAAGGGGAACCAGCTCTGGAAGGACGATATGCTGACCCCGGTCGGCCAGGACGCGGCTGTTATTGGCGCGGAGATGAAGGTGCTTGGCCCGACGCTGGTCAAGCTGCGGTCGCAGGAGGTCTTCCACACTCCGCCGCTGCCCCGGAGTACCCGTCAGCTTCCCGAGGACTACTGGGTGCAGGTGGCCGGTGAGAACTGGGTCCTGGGGGTATTCAAAGACCCGGAGGATAAGGATTACCTGATCCTGGCCAACCGCGACCACACTACGAGCAAGTGGGCTGTGCTGGTGATCCTCAGGCCGGATGTCCAGATTGACAAGATGGACAAGACCAGCGGCGAGTGGATAGCGCTACCGATCCGGGCACGCGGGGATGATACCGTGGCGGAGTTCATCGTCGCACCCGGCGACGGGGAGTTGCTGCGACTGCGCTGAGTGGCGCCGCCCTTCCAAGACGAGGCCGGGACAGGCGGGACGCCTGTCCTACCGGGGCTCGCCTAAGGTAGCTGTTGTGCTGCGTGCGCTGAGCCTGCCGAATGTGCCGTGGGCTGTCGTTACTGCCCCCACTTTTCGTGGAAGGCAATCTGCTCCAGCGCCAGCCGGTGCTTGGCCCCGGGCTGGTCATCGGGGTAGCCCAGCGGCATTAGCTGCACCACGCGGATTTGCTCAGGTATCCCCAGGATCTCTTTGACCGCCTCTGCGTCGAATGCGCCCACCCAGCAGGTGCCCAGGCCTTCTTCGACCGCTTGCAGGGCGATATGCTCTAAGGCAATCGCCACGTCAATCGGGTAGCACATCAGCCCGCAGGGCATCACGTGCTCATCGGTTTGGGCACAGGCGGCAATGACCACCGGCGCCTGCCCGACGAAACCCTGGCCGCCGGCGGCGGCCATCAGCTTCTGCCGGACCTCGGCATCGGTCACCACCACGAAGCGCCACTCCTGCCGGTTGCTCGCCGAGGGCGCCAGCCGTGCCGCCTCCAGCACCCGTTCGAGCTTCTCAGCCTCCACCGGTTGGTCTTTGTACCGGCGCACGCTGAAACGCTGTTGAATGGCTTCGAAAACGTCCATAGTAACTAGCCTCCTTGGAGTTATTTCTGACAGCAAAATATGCGGTAACCCCTTTTGCAGGTTACCGTCTCGATATTGCTGAACAGTGGGGTAATGTCGCGGATGATACTCTTGGCTCCCTGTTTGGTGCGGACGACCAGCCAGAGCGTTCCGCCGGGGCGCAGGCGTTCGGCCGCAGCCGCCAGCAGCCGCAAGACCTCCTGCTTGCCCGCGCGAATCGGCGGATTGCACAGCACGACATCGAACTGCCGCTCGCCCAGCACTTCCGGGGCGTCGCCGGTGAGCACTTCCACGTTGTTGAGCGCGTTGGCCGCCACATTCTCGGCGGTGAGCTGGGTGGCGCGCTCGTTGATATCTACCAGCGTTACCCGCGTGCCCAGCGCGAGCTTGGCCGCGATCAGCCCCAGTACGCCGTACCCGCAGCCCAGGTCCAGAATGTCGCCCGACTCGGGC
>CAYNMY010000539.1:0-1635 GCA_964398275.1 uncultured Armatimonadia bacterium
AAGGAGAAAAAGGAGAAGGTAGAGGTCCAGCAGGCGCGGCAGAAGCTCATAGAAAAGGCCCGGCAGAAGCAGCTAGCCGAGGCCATCGAGCGCCAGGCGGCCGACGGGGCGCTCGCGGGCCTGCCCCGGAAGGCGAAAGAGCGCATCCGAGAGGAAGCGCACGAGCGACTGGCGCGCGAGAATCCCCTGGTCGCGCAATCCCCTCAATCCGGGGCCTATGAGGCCATCCTCAGCGAGAGCATACGCCACGCGGTGATGAACGAATACCCGGCGCAGTTCAATGGCCAGCGCACCGCCCTGTGGGCGAGAGCCGAGGGCGGGGATGACGACCTGTAGACCGGAGTATTCGTGAACGGCTTGCGGGGGCTCTGCCCCCGCACCCCCGCTGGGGTGCCGCCGGGCACCCCAGACCCCGCGTGCATGCGCAGTCGCAGCGACCGGGCGTCAGCGTCTCGGCCAGCCCGCTTGGCGCGAAACCGAGTTGCGCGCTGCGCGCGCAACTACCGATTTCGCGCCGCCGCCATCTCCTATCTCTCGCCACCGCATCATCGGGAGCCAGCACTTGCAGACTGCGCCCATGCTCCCAGACCCGCCAAAGCCTCTTCACAAGCCCCTCAATACCACTATCGGCTCCTTGGGAACGTGCCCCTCCCGACCTTCGTGAATAGGCCGGGCTAAGCACCAGAGCGGCGCGAACGCGTCCCACACACGTGCATCTGTGGCCTTCACATGAAGGCCACCTGCACGGTTTTCGTGAAGCTCAACACAAAGGCCAGCAAGGCTATCGCGATCACGGCCCCAGCAAGAGCTCGGCTAGCCCGATTCCCCTCTAAGCCCCACTCACGACCCAACACGAAGCCAGCAAGGACGAGCCCTGCCAGAGCCATAAGAGACCCCTGAGAAAGCCACAGATACTGGCGGAAAGCGGACAGAGGCGGGGAGCAAGCCAAGACAGTGAGGACCACGGGCAGCTCGCCTAACACGATCAGAACCAGGGCGGCGATCGCCAAGAGCGTGGAGTTGACAAAGCGGCGCGCCGGGGCAGTCGAACTCACAAGCGGGCCCGGGGAGCCGTCGGGGGCGTACTCTGCGGGATCGCCCAGCGAGGAGAGGACCTCATGGACGTGCGCCGCAGAGGGCTCGTCACCCGCCGTGTCCTCCAGCGCCTGCTCGATGTGCGCGCGCAGGTCCTCACAGATCGCGTCGCGCTCATCATCGGACAGTTCTTGCAGCGAGGCTCGCACCTCAGCGAGGTAGTCCTCAATGATGCGCTTTCCGTACTGCCCTAGCTTCATCGCTTGTCGCCACCTTCAAATGAACCCTCAGTAAGCTGCTCGATGCCGCGCGTCAGGCTGGCCCAATGATCGCGCATCTCGGCCAGCCGCCTGCGGCCCGCAAGAGTCAGCGAGAAATACCGCCGCCTGGGTCCCTTGTCTGAGGCGGCCACCCGACTATCCAGGTAGCCCTCACGCCCCAGGCGGTGCAGCACCGGATATACCGCGCCCTGCGACACACTCATCACCTGAGCTTCCTTGAGCCGCTCGACGAGGGCATAGCCGTAGTGCTCGCCGCCCTCGAGAATGCTCAAGATGCAGAACTCGAGCAGGCCCTTACGAAGCTGGGTGATCCAGGTTC
>CAYNMY010000540.1:0-1633 GCA_964398275.1 uncultured Armatimonadia bacterium
CTACCGGCGGTACCAGCAGCAGATCGAGGCGGTCACCGCCGAGCAGGTGCGCGACCATGCGCGGAAGCTGCTGGATCTGCAAGCGTGTGGAGTGGTGATCACTCGACCGGCGTCAGGCCAACCCTGATGGCGCTTGTGGTGTAATGTGGCAGATTGTTCAATCCCAAGAGACGGACCGAGAACAAGGGATGCACATACTTAGGGAGGCGGTGAAGAACAATGGCACGATACGCGATGCAAACCACGGTCGAGGGCTCTTTTGAAGAGGTGAAGGCCAAGGTTATCGAGGCATTAAAAGCCCAGGGCTTTGGTATCCTCACCGAGATTGACGTGCAAAAAGCCCTGGAAGAGAAGCTTGGCATTGAATTCGAACCCTATCAGATTCTTGGCGCCTGCAATCCGCATCTCGCCCATAAGGCGCTCTCCGTCGACCGCCTTATTGGGCTTTTGCTTCCCTGCAATGTGGTTTTGACGACGCATGGGCAAGAGGTCGAGGTCAGCATCCTGGACCCGGAAGTCATGTTCGAGGTGACCGATCCCGAAACCAGGTCCGCCCTGGCTGAACTCCCTTGCGAGGCAAAAGCTCGTCTGCGTGCGGCCCTCGACGCCCTGGAGGGAACCTGAAACGATGAACGAGAAAGAGTACGCGGATGCAATTAGCGAAGAGATCAGCGACGTTGTGGGCAACCTCGATCCGCAGCAGTTGTCGGTGCTGGTCGAGGCAATCCTGGCTGCCAACCGGGTATTCGTTTGTGGAGCCGGTCGCAGCTTGCTGATGATGCGAGCCTTCGCTATGCGCCTGATGCACATCGGCGTCGAGGCTTATGTGGTGGGGGAGACCATCACCCCGGCCATAGCTGAAGGCGACCTACTTATCGCCGGGTCGGGTTCGGGGCAGACACGGGGGACATTGGCCACGGTACAGGCGGCCGCGGCTCGCGGTGCCCGGACTGCCGTGATGACTGCCCACGGCGACTTGGAGATAGCTGAGGCCTGTGACGTGGTGGTCGTTGTGCCACTGCCGGTCACCGGCGAGGCTGGCTCCAGCTCCCGTCAACCACTGGGATCGCTGTTCGAGCAATCATTGTTGGTGGTGGGTGATGCTCTGGTGCCGGGATTGATGAAGCGGATGGGCACCACCAAGGAACAGATGTGGGCGCGGCATACCAACCTGGAGTAAATGGACTGCCTGGCATCGCCGGGGAGAGGTGACAATAATGTCGGAAGAGATGTTGCGAATCGGACTACCCAAGGGAAGCCTCCAGGAGGCGACTATTGCTATATTCCGCAAGGCCGGCTTCCCGATTACCGTGGATGAGCGGCAGTACAAGCCCGACTTTGGCGATGACGAGCTGTGGGGCGTACTGCTGCGCGCTCAGGAGATGCCCAATTACGTCGCCGACGGCATTCTCGACTGCGGCCTGACCGGGCTGGACTGGATTCGCGAGCGCGGCGTTGAGGACAAAGTGGTCGAAGTCGCCGACCTAGTCTACGCCAAGCAGGGCATGCGCCCGTACAAGTGGGTGCTGGCGGTACACGAGAGTTCCGATGTCAAGCGGCCCGAGGACCTTGACGGCAAGCGCATCGCCACCGAGCTGGTTGAGGTGACCAGGAAATACCTGGCCGAGCATGG
>CAYNMY010000541.1:0-1632 GCA_964398275.1 uncultured Armatimonadia bacterium
GGGTCGAAGGGGTGGCCTCCTCGACCAGCCTGGATCGCCAGCGCGAGCGGATGACGAAAAACGCGATAGCCAAGATGCAGCAATACCAGGGCATTGATCTTTTGCCCAGCCATCACGCCGGGCCCCTGGAAGAACTGGGGACAGTCGAGGAGTGCTGGGCGGATAACGACAGCTTCCGGCTGAAGGCGCGGCTGGACGAGACCAGCCCACAGGCTATGCGGCTGTTCAAGCGCCTGGCCGAGGGGCGGCAGTACAGCCTGAGCGTGGGCGGGCGCGTGACCGGGGCCTACTGGGACTTTGACCCGGAGGCCGGCACGCGCATCCGGCACATTGACGATGTGGTGCTCGACCACGTAGCGGTATGCCGGCCGCAGCAAGCGGCCAACCCCGATACGTATCTGGCGGCGCTGGCCAAGGCGGCTGAGCCGGTCACAGAAGATAGTCCGCCGCGGGCAGATGACGACAACGAGGACCTCGTCCGGCGGCTGGGCCAGGCGGCGCTGGAGGCATGCCGACGGCTCTGGCCGTTTGGCAAGAGCATACCGGAGCCACCGCCTCATATCGGGCCCGAGGAGACACTAGAGGCGGAGGCGCTGCGGGCGGAGGTCGCCACGCTGCGCAAACAGCTCGCGGAAATGACTACCAAAACGGCTGCCGCCACACCACAGCCAGACAGTAAAGTGGTGAGCCAAGACGTAACTGAACCGGAACCGGGCCGGCGGCAATCGCTGATTGCCGAGCAGCGCCCGGGGACAGATAAGCAACGCAACTTCTGGAAAGGAGTGCTTTAGATGGGTAACGACGAGATGCTGGAAAAGGCAATTGACACCTCCGACATTGCGGATGGAGGCTTGCTGAATACTCAGCAGGCAGACAAGTACATCGAGATGACGGTGGACAACTCCGTCATGCTCAAGGAGGCGCGCGTCGTCCGGATGCGCGGACCAGCGCAGGAGCTGGATAAGATCGCTACGACCGGGCGCGTCAGCCAGCTCAAGACCGAGGGTGTCGCCCCCGAGACGCTGGCCGAGCCGGCCTTCGACAAGGTGAACCTCAGCTCCGTGGAGATTATCACGCCGTTTGAGATCACCTTCGAGGCGCTGGAAGACACCATCGAGCGCGGCAACTTCGAGGATACGGTAATCTCGGTCATGGCCAAGCAGACCGCTACCGACCTCGAGGAGCTCGCTGTGCTAGGCGATGAGGAGTCCGGCGATACCTACCTCGCGGGCCTGGACGGCTGGCGTGTGCTGGCCGATGACGGTCACATCGTGGACTTCGAGGGCGCGACACTCGATCGTGCCGGCCTGTCGGCGATGTACCGCGCACTGCCGGACACCTACAAGCGCAATCACAGCGATCTGCGCTACTACTTCGCGCCGGCAGCGGTCCAGGACTGGAACGACACCTTCGCCGACCGGCCCACCGCCGCCGGTGATGTCGCCCTCACGGGTGGCGTTGCGCCGCCGTATATGGGCGTGCCGCTAGTGTCGGTCCCGGTAATCCCGACCAACCTGACAGGGATCTCGGGCTACGAGAGCGGCCCCAAGCTCAGCTTCGGTCTGCTCACGCTGCGCGATAACCTGATCTTCGGCATCCAGCGCCAGGTCAGGATTGACCGCGACAAGGACA
>CAYNMY010000542.1:0-1613 GCA_964398275.1 uncultured Armatimonadia bacterium
AAACCCACCTTCGCTGAAGCTACGGCGGATGAAATGTCGCTCCTACCGACTGAGCGGCCTGGGCGCCGAGGTGCAGCAGTTCGTTGGTGGCTATCGGCCGACGGTGATGCGGCCCTGGCCGGTGTAGTTAAGCTCGTCCTTGGAGTCTACGAAACTCTTGATGACCGCAGCCAGGCCGGTGCTGCCGCGCCGGACGATGTTACCCTCGTCGAAGATCTGGAAGTAGCCCGAGCCGCCCTTGGCCAGGAACAACGGCATTACCACCTGGTAGGCCTTGTCGTCCTCAAAGGCTCCGGTGTTGAGGGCCAGCGAGGTAATGCGCCGGTTACGCGGCGCTTCGGGGTCGTACTTGACCTTCAGTCCCGATACCTGCAGGAAGGCAGTATTAGGCAGGGGTACCCGGCTGAGGCTACGCTCCAGGGCCGCACGGATCTGCGCGCCGGTCAGCTTGGAGACCGCCCAGGTCTCGTCAGGTGTTTGCAGCAGGCTGGCGATCTGCTGCGGCGTCGGCTTGTTCGCGGGAATACTGCCCGACTTAAACGAGACTGCCCCGACCAGAGCGATAGTAGTATTCGACGCGGAGCACAGCGCATCCGTCGTCAGGTCACCGAAACTGACCTCCCGCTTATCGGCATTGACAGTAGACAGCTCATCCGCCGCAAGCGCAAGGGTGTACACCAGCGTGGCAGCGCTCGCGGTCAAGGCCACAACCACCACTATAATCGCTAGTTTTTTCATTCCAACTCACCACCTTGCCCGATCATGGTCTGCAGATAGGCACGGATGAACTGGTCAATCTCGCCGCTCAGCACCGCTTCTACATTTGATACTTCGACATCCGTGCGATGGTCTTTGACCATTGTGTACGGCTGCATCACGTACGATCTGATCTGACTGGCAAAGGCGATATCCTGCTTATTATCGCGCAGCTTGTCAATTTCTTCGGCGCGCTGCTGGCGCTGGTGCTCGGCGAGCCGGGCCTGCAGCACCTGCATCGCGTAGCGCCGATTGGCGTGCTGCGAGCGCTCGGACTGCGACTGGGCGCTAATGCCCGTCGGCACATGTGTGATCCGCACCGCTGAGTCGGTCTTATTGACGTGCTGGCCCCCGGCGCCGCCGGACCGGAAGGTCTCAATGCGCAGGTCTTCGGCGGCGATGCTGATCTCCACATCATCGTCTACCTCGGGTATGACATCCACCGAGGCGAAGCTGGTGTGGCGGCGCTTCGAGCTATCAAAGGGCGACAGGCGCACCAGGCGATGAACGCCCGCCTCTGCCCGCAGATACCCGAAGGCAGACGGTCCGACGACGCGGGCGGTGACGTTGCGGAAGCCGGCAGCATCTCCCTCGACGAACGATACCACGTGGGCCTCGTGGCCGTGGCGATCAGCCCACATCCGGTACATCCGCAGCAGCATCTCCGCCCAATCGCACGCTTCGGTCCCGCCAGCACCAGCCGTTATGGTCAGGATGGCGTTGGCGCTGTCGTACTTGCCGCTGAGCGTGGCAGCCAGCTCCAGTTTCTGGAGCTGGGAGTGAGCCGCCTCGAGCCCCACGGCAAGCTCCTCGCCAACGCTCTCGTCGCTCTCCTCCTGGGCCAACTCCAGCAGCAC
>CAYNMY010000543.1:0-1605 GCA_964398275.1 uncultured Armatimonadia bacterium
CCCATCCGTCGTTCCCTTTGCCTCTGCCGTTGCAGGGGCGCATAGCATGCGCCCGGTGCCAGATGGATAGTTAGATGTGAAATGCATGCGGGGTCTTCGGTTGCTCCCGCCTGGGGGCCCTTGTTGTACCCAGGAAGCCCGCTGATGCGTTCCCGGCGCCCGGATAGTGCTCCCAAGACCCACTCCACTGTCTTGCACGCATCTGCTTTCTCACTGTCATGGTCAAGTCGAAAGAAGGCAAGCTGTCACGGCCAAGCCCTGCCGTTCGTCGCGGCCAGCGAGAAAGCCCGGCGAAGCGGGGGCTGCCAAATCAGTTCTGCTGTGCAGTTTGCCCTATCGGTTCTCTCGTTCTCGCTGTCTCTCTACGATGTCTTTCATCCACGGATACATCCGCACAAGCTGCTCGTGCGAGGCATCGGTCGGCGCGTTCGGATTCGCCGGGTCAATCACACCATCCGGCTCATTCACGTATGTGCGCACCTCAAGCGTTACCTCCTTGCCACTCGCAGCGTCAATCCCCGTCACGGTCGCACCAGTGGGCATGTTCTTGTACACGTCGGGCATCCTTGCAATGCCACCTCCCAGTGTAGCTGCCACCGTCGCGTAGTTGTGGGCGTGTCGCAGATGGTCGGCGCGCACCGCCTGCCAGAAGTTGACCGGTAGGTTGTTGGCTCCCAGCTTGGTTCCCCGCACCATTGCTGTGAGCTGGCTGACAAGCTCCCGGTGAGTGTCATAGTCGCACCTCGGTAGTACATCCCGTTGCTCAATCAGCCGTGCGGCACTGACATCCAGCGTGTCGGTGCGTCCCAGGTCCACTTTTCTCTGGTGCCGGTCGCTCCTGATCGGCTCGCTCCCCTTTATCGGCTGAGACGGGTAGTAAGCCAGCCAAGCGCGGCCGGGGTAGGCTGCGACAAACTCCCGCGCCTTTGTGGGGTCATAGGCACCGTCTATCACTGCGCAGCTGACGTTGAAGAGGTCCATGAGACGATGAAGGCCATCCCATGTGTCCACGTGCCCGACACTGACATACTTGTGCCGGTCATTGTCCGCGCGCTTCCCGATCATGTAGTGGATCACCGCCCCAGGGTCGGCACCGAGGAAACACGGCCCAGCATCGGCATCTGCGTCACGGTGTTCGCCCATACAGGCGTTGATTATGGCCTCGTCAATGGTCAGTTCGCCGCTCGTGCTCGGCTGCCCCATGACCTGGTTGACCCAGGGGTGGGGGAACTCCGTATCCTCGAAGGACTTGGCGATCCGTTCCGCCGACCAGCTGGGCATCAGCGCCCGAGGTATCCGATAGAAGCTCCAATCCGCGTCCTGTTTCCTCCGTACCCAGCGGCCATGCTGAATGTGATCCTCCCAAGTCAGCTCGTGACCATGCCGGCAAATGTAGTACGGAACCGCCGCATCAAGTGCAAACGAATCCGGCCACGTGATGGGGTCTTCGCTGCCACAGACTGGACACCGCACCATCCACTCCGCTTGCGTGCTCTGATCCCACAGCGCTGCCAGGCCGAACCCGGGCACCGTCGGTGTACCAAACGCCCGCCGCCAGGCAACCGAACTGTGGGCAATCCGGTCCTGATACAGCGTGAGCGTATC
>CAYNMY010000544.1:0-1595 GCA_964398275.1 uncultured Armatimonadia bacterium
CTTCCCCAAGATGGTGTCGGTGCAGTTTGCGGTGGGCGAGAAGCTGGTGAAGATGAGCGGCATTGCCAAGGGCGCGGGGATGATCTGCCCGGATATGGCGACGATGCTGTGCTTCATCACCACCGACCTCGCCATCACTCCCGACATATTGAAGATCGGCCTCCAGCAGACCGTACAGCAGTCGTTCAACTGTATCTCGGTGGACGGCTGTATGAGCACCAACGATACCGTCGCGATTCTCGCCAACGGGGTCGCGGGCAATACGCCAATCGTCAGCGATGATTCGGAAGGCTACGCGGCGTTCCTGGCGGCCCTGACCTATGTCACGCAAGAGCTGGCGAAGATGATCGCCCGCGACGGCGAAGGCGCTACGAAGTTCATCGAGATCACGGTTGCCGGCGCCAATGGCTGGGAGCACGCCCGGTACATCGCCCGCACTATCGCCAACTACGACCTGCTCAAGACCGCTATCTTCGGCCAGGACTTCAACTGGGGGCGGATCGCCGCGGCTATCGGTGCCGCCGATGCAGCCCTTGATCCCGGTACAATTACTATCACCTGCGCCGGAATCACCGCCTGGGACCGTGGCAGCGTGGCCGACTTTGACCGTGCCGAGGCCAAGTCCGCGATGCAGGCCGATGAGATCCTAATTGAGGTGGACCTGGGCATCGGCGACGCCCAGGCGACGGTCTGGACGTGTGACTTGACGTACGACTACATCAAAGAAAACGCCGGGCCGGATGGATAGGGTACGACAGTGGTTAGTGGATAGTGGTTAGTGGACAGGAAACGGCAGACAACGGCAGCGAACGACGGGTCAAACACAATGACACTCTGTCCGGTAGGAGCGACATTTCATCCGCCGTAGCTTCAGCGAAGGCGGGTCCTGTCGCGACTAAGAACGGATGTCGCTTCTACCATTAGCCGGGCCTCCCGGTAGGACAGGCGTCTCGCCTGTCCCGATTGACTGTGGAGCCAGCCAGGCGGCTATGGCACACAGGGCGGGACGCCTGTCGTACCAAATGAGAAGGAGAGAAAGTCATGCCAACGATCCGAGTTACCGTCTGGAACGAGTTCCGCCACGAAAAAGAGAATGACGCCGTCAAAAGCATCTATCCCAACGGCATGCACGAGGCTATTGCCGCATACCTGCGCCAGCAGCCCGGCCTGGCCGTGCGCACCGCCACCCTCGACGAGCCCAAGCATGGTCTGACCGAGCAGGTGCTCGCCGAGACAGATGTGCTGATGTGGTGGGCTCACGGAGCACACGCCGAGGTGCAGGATGAAATCGTGGATCGCGTCCAGGCCCGTATTCTCGACGGGATGGGCCTGATCGTGCTGCACTCCGGGCACTTCTCCAAGATCTTCAAGCGAATGATGGGCAGCTCCTGTGCCCTCAAATGGCGCGAAGTCGCGGAAAAGGAACGACTCTGGGTGGTCAATCCTGTCCACCCCATCACCCAGGGACTCGGGCCATACATCGAGTTGCCCCATACCGAGATGTACGGGGAGCCATTTGACATTCCCACGCCCGACAAGCTCATCTTCATAAGCTGGTTCGCGGGCGGCGAGGTCTTCCGCAGCGGCTGCACCTG
>CAYNMY010000545.1:0-1589 GCA_964398275.1 uncultured Armatimonadia bacterium
CGCCCCCGACTCCGCCTCCTAAGGAAACACCGACGACCGGGGCGTACCCGCGACCGGCACCGGCCACGGCTTCGGCGGACGCAGCGCAGTTGACATCGTTATCGGCGTATATGGGCAGCCCGAACTGTTCGGCGCAAAGCTGCTCGAAATCGGTGCCCTGCAGCCCGGGTATGTTCGAAGGGTCGCTCAGCACCGTGCTGGAAGCGAAGTCTACAGTGCCCGCGCACCCGATGCCGGCGGCGACGATCTGCTCGATCGGTACGGCCCCTGCCTCGAGCAGTACGTGGCCCACCTCCAGAAGCAGCTCTTGAGCCCGCTCGCCTCCCTCGGACAAGCCGTCATATTCCCGCTTGACGACCAGCGGCTCGCCACCCGCGCCGGCCAGCTCACCTCGCACATTGACGATACCGCCGGCGATCTTCGTCCCGCCAATGTCCAGGCCCAGTGTCCAGGCACATTCGGCAGTCATATCGGTCCTCGCAGTGTGCAGGTCATACAACGGGTGAAATATGCCGGCTGCCAGGTTATTGCCGGCCGGGAGGCGGCTCCGAGGGCAGATCCGGGGGCCGGAGCAACTCGCGAATACTCAGCCAGATGATCTCGGGCAGGGCCACCAACCGGGGCAAGCGCTGGGGTTCTTTGATCGTGCGGTAAAGCCACTCCAAGCCCGCCCGCTGCATCCAGACCGGCGCGCGCTTCTTGCGGCCGGAGATGACGTCCAGACTGCCGCCCACCCCGATACAAATTGGCACATTCAGCTCTTCCAGATGCGCCTTTATCCACTTTTCCTGCCGGGGTATACCCAGCGCCACCAGCAACACGCCAGGACGTTTCTGGCGGATATCCTCGACTATCGCCACCTCTTCTTCGGGAGTGAAGTAGCCGTGCCGGCAGCCGGCGATCTCCAGCCCGAGAATACGCTCCTGGAGCTTAGCCGCCGCCTCCTGGGCAATGCCCGGTTCGCCACCGAGCAAGTAGACTGCCCGGCCCCGGTTCGCCGCGGCCTGGCAGAGCTGCTCGACCATATCACACCCGGCACAGCGCACATCCACGGGCAGGTTGAGCATCCGCGCGGCCAGCACAACGCCCGCGCCGTCCGGGGACACCAGGTCAGCCTCCTCGATAATCTCGCGGAGCTCCTCGTCCTGCAGTGCCTTCACCACCGCCGAGGCGTCGGGGGTCACTATCATGTGGGGGCGATCTTCTTCCAGGAAACGCTCGGCCTCGTCCAGCGCGGTGTCCAGAGTAATCGGATTCAGGGGCATGCCCAGTAGCCGCACCTGGCCCGGCTCGTGGGCGGGTCGCTCACCCGCTGAGCGCGGCAGCAGCCTGAGCAGGATATAGAAAAACAGCAGGCCAAAGGCTATCGCCCCCGCGACAACTATGATCTTTACCACGAAAGTTATCTCGATGATCCCGACCAGCAGCAAGGCCAGCAGACACAGGTAGACCGTACCGCCCAGCAATATCCCGATGACCTGACGCTCGCTGTATCCCTGGCGCAGGAGCAAGTCATGCAGGTGCCCGCGCCGCTCGGTGAAGACGACGGCTCGCCAGCCGCGACGTAGTTCCGCCGCGTAAGTGAAGGT
>CAYNMY010000546.1:0-1583 GCA_964398275.1 uncultured Armatimonadia bacterium
GCCCACCCTGTCGGGAGGGGAGGCCCAGCGGGTCAAGCTGGTCCGCGAGCTGGCTCGGCCCCGCCGTGGTCATACTATCTATCTGCTGGATGAGCCGACCACGGGGCTGCATCCCGCCGATATCATTAAGCTGCTGCGGGTGCTCAACCGGCTCGTGGATCAGGGCAATACGGTGCTGATAATCGAGCACAATCTCGATGTCATCAAGACCGCTGACTACGTGATTGACCTGGGGCCGGGCGGCGGCGAGGAGGGCGGGTATCTGTGCGCAGCCGGCCCGCCGGAAGAAGTTGCCCGGAGCAGCAAATCACCCACCGCCCCCTATCTGCGCAAGGCGCTCGAAGCCAGTCCCCGAGAGAGCCGCGAACAGCTTACCGCACCTCAGCTCAAAGTGGTGCATCAACCCACCCGGACGGCGGAGCCGGGGGCCAGCGTTGAGACGCCCTGGGAACGCGATCCGCTTAAGTGGCACGTCCACCAGCGAAAGACGGCCGCCGGCGAGCAGCGAGTCTGGGAGCCCGAAGCGCTCCTCACGCTCAAAGACCTCGTCAGCAATCTTCCCGATCCACCCAGCGAAAACTGGGCGTACGCCGAGTACGTCGAGTACAAGCTGCCAGGCGCGGGCGACTGGTTCGTTCGCGCGCGCACCGATAAGAAGTGGTACCTGGACCTGCAACTGCGCACCGAAAAGGGATTGTTCGACGAAGCACAGCTTGCGGACCAACTGGCCCTGCCTACCTGGAACGAGATCGAGGACCTGCCCAAGTACGGCGAGGGCTCGCGGGTGAGAGTGCATACCCGCGCCGCCGGCTACGACCGCATCAGCCTGCAAGTCTTCGCCGCCGCCGACCTGCACAAACCGCAGTTCGCTCGCTTCCTGGCCGCCTGCTACAAAGGCTACCAGCGGCTGGTCGGGAGGGATGCACAATGAGCCTGGTACAGTTTCCCTCACGCCTGCTATTTAGCATCACTGCCGACTGCCCATACGTCAAAGAACCGTCGACTATCCCTCCCGCGGACTGGCCGGAAGCGCTGCTGCCGCCACTGAGCGAGCTGGACGGAGCTGCGGCGTTTGCCCGGGTTCGCGTCGGCTGGAATGAGCGAGGACTATACGTCGCCGCAGAGATTCCGAAGCAGGGGCCGCTGGTCGGTAATCGCCAACGGCCTGCCTCCGGCGACGGGATGCAACTGTGGGTTGACACCGAGCCGGATTCCACCGGCGGGCGAGCCAACCAGCACTGCTACCACTTCGTCATCCTGCCCCACACGCCCGGACACGCCCGTCCACTGGCCTGGCAGCAGCACATCCGTAGGGCCCACGGCCGCCCGCCGCTGTGCGATCCCGAGGCAATACAGGTGGAAGTGCAGCACGGGGAGGAAAGCTACTGGATGAGGGTCGGGCTGCCTGTCGGGCAGTGCCTCGACTGGGCACCGGAGAGCGGCGGCGAGGTCGGCTTCAACTATCTCATTCACGACACCGCCGCGGGCCGGCAAACCTGGAGCTGTCCGCCCCAAGCGCCCTACCCAAACGACCCCAGCTACTGGGGCCGCCTGCGGCTTATTGGATAGGGTGAGGCCGCAAG
>CAYNMY010000547.1:0-1576 GCA_964398275.1 uncultured Armatimonadia bacterium
AGGTACTGCTGAGTCAAGTCAATGACTTGCTGGTTATTCATCGGTGTACCTCGGCGGGAGACTCCCATTCGTAGTCGTCGCTGGATTCAGTCAGCTCTTCCATGCTAGCGGGCAGGTCCTCGATAATTGTATCACTGACCTGGTAGACCTGCTGGCTCTGGGAGGTCATGCAGTAGCGCGCGCCCGGGTCGGCGGGCTTGCCAAAAGTGACCTTGACCGGCTGGCTTTGGCCGCGGATGGTCAGGGTGATGACCGCTTCGGGCAGCGCCAGGCCGTATTTCTGGAGGTCCTGAGGGTCTCCTTCCTCGAATGCGGTGGCTTGGAGATCATCCAGGCCCCACAGGAGGCTGTCAAGCTTGCTGACGTTGGCCGTGGCACCGGCGGGGGCCTTCAGTATCCAATCGCCCGCGTCGTTCTTGCCGGCCTCGAAACCTGCGGCGGTCTTCGCTTGCACCTTGACGGTGATTACGTCGTTTTTGGCGAAGTGCAGGATGGTCTTATCGCGCAGCGCGAAGCTGTCTTTGTCGGTATCCTCGACCAGGCTGGCGTAGACCAGCAGTAACTGGGGATGCTCCTTGGTCTGGACGTAGACGACCCGCCGGGTTTCCGTGCCCTCGCCGTATTCCGGGGGAACTTCCTTCTCGATCTCCTGGCCCACGCGCACCACCACTTCTTCGTTGGCCTTGGTCGTGAGCGTGAAGGTCACCTGCGGCTCATCCAGGCCGACTGTGCTGAGATCCTCGGGCGCATCTATGAATTCGGCCGCATTGGCCCTGATTACTGTGTCAATCAGATCTTCGACCGCGAAGCTGTCCGCCGGAGTATCCAGCGGCTGGCGCAGGTGCCACTGGTCGCCGTTGCCGACCGTTCGGCGCTCGGCAATGAGCGTCTCATCGGCACGCTCCATCTTGAACATGCGGACCTCGTCCTTGTCCAGGCGCACCAGTTGCTTGTCGCGGAGGTCGTCGAGCTGCTTACTCATTGCGCTCTTAAACGACGAGCTAATCAGGTACAGTTCGGGATGGCCGCTTATCGTGGCGAAATACTCCGCCCCGACGGGAGTTTCTGCGCCGAGCTTTACCGTGGTGGCCTCACCTGACCTGGTGTGGTAAGTGACGACGAGCACCGGCGTCTGCAGCCCGTATTCGGCAGCGGTGATGTCGGCGTCTTCACGCTTACTCGGCGTGAGGCGCAGAAGAGCATCCAGCATTCCCTCGACCACGGAGGAGTCAGCCAGTCCGAGCACCGGCTCGGTCAACTGCCAGCGCTGGTCCCGACGTTCGAGGACGAGCTTGTCGCCGTCGTGAGTGACTTCCAGCTTGCTGATCTGCGCGGGGGTGAGGCGGAAGACTTCACCTTTCTCGGGCACGCGACCCCGCTCCTGGGTCATAACCCAGGCCAGCAGAGCCGCAAAGACCAGAAGTGCCGCTATCGTGAACCGGTAGCGTTTCATCCAGGCTTATCCCCTCCTGCGTCGCCACCAGACCACCGCGCCGGCCAGCATGATTAGCACCGGCAGGGCGAAGACAGTGATGATGGCGGCATTGCGCTGGCGGTCTGAGAGCATCACACGACT
>CAYNMY010000548.1:0-1573 GCA_964398275.1 uncultured Armatimonadia bacterium
CAGCAGTTGCCCCGCCAGGAAGAGGCCCTCGCCATTGCGCACGCGGCCGGTTCGAGCCAGGAGGGCGGGGGCACAGAGAAAAACGCTGCGCGCCGCCTGGCCGGGCCGCACTATTTCCAGGTCCTCCAGGCCCGGGATCATCCGGAACACCCGCTGCTGCTCCTCGGGCAGCAAGCCCGTGCCCATCCCGAGCAGCCGCCACAACTCGGCCTCGGTGTCCTCCGGTAGGAGCCGCACGATTGCCGGCGGGCGCGCGCCGCTGTCCGGGTCTACCAGCCGCCCGGGACTCATCGGGCCGCGCCGCAGCAGATGCGGATCGCGCTGGGCCATTATTTCCACCGGCAGATACCCCTCGAGCATCTCCCCAGCATCATATTCGTCAGGCAGAGCCGTCTGCGCCGTGCTCAGAGCAACGCAGAACTGCTCGAAAGCATCCTCGTCCAGCGGACAGTTCAATCCGCTATCATCCTCCGGGTCATACGGGCAACCGGGCAGCAGCCCGCGGTCATATATATTGGGGAGCGTGACGATCGGCGCACTGGCCTGGTAGAAGAAGCGGTAAGGCTGCCGGAAGCGCCGGTATAGAGCGCGGGCCAGTGGCTGGGAGGTCAGCGGGCCGGTAGCGATGATCAGCGGCTCGGTTGCGAGCAGTTCCGTTGCTTCTTCGCGGCGCAGCTCAATTCGCGGATGAGTAGCGATAAGATCGGTTATCGCGCCCGCCATGATCGTGCGGTCTACTAGCAGTTCGCGCTCGCCGGACAGCGCACTCTCATCACCCGCACGGATGACAAGCGACTTCAGCTGGCGCAGCTCCTGCTTCAGGAGCCCGGCGGCTTTGTGAGTGGTGGTTGCGCCGAGCGAGTTCGCGCCGACCAGCTCGCCGAGCAGCTCGGTGCGATGTGCCGCGGTAGCCGCATCAGGACGCATCTCATAGAGGGCCACCTGCGCACCGGCCTGGGCCGCCTGCCAGGCTGCTTCTGCCCCGGCGATGCCCCCACCGATCACTGTCACTTGTGGTACAGAAGAGGGGTTCATAAGGTAAGAATCGGGGCAGCTTAGGGGTGCCAGGCCGGATGAGTCCGCTGGTAGGCTTCTAGATTGACCCAACCAGCCGCCAGGGGCTGGAGAACAAGGGGCTCTGGGGGAGCCGGGCGTTCAACCGCGGGCGGCTCGGACCAGCGGGCGACGCCGGTCATCGTGAAAACCTGCTGCCAGAGCAACGCGACCACGACGATAACGCCCAGAATTAGGGCGCTGCGTCGCAGTTTCGCACCACCGATTGCCGACCGGAGCCTAGTCATTACCCCTAAAGGTTATACCAGCGACTGCCCTTTGTCAACACCGCTGCTTGCAGCGCCGCGTGCGAGGGTCGGCGAGCGGCTGAAGGTTGACTGCGAGGCCGGTATTGGGTATACTAACAGTGGTTACGGGGCGTGGCGCAGCTTGGCTAGCGCGTCGGCTTTGGGAGCCGAAGGTCGCCGGTTCGAATCCGGCCGCCCCGACCATAATAACGTGCCCGAGCGGGAGTAGCTCAGTTGGTAGAGCATCAGCCTTCCAAGCTGAATGTCGCGAG
>CAYNMY010000549.1:0-1565 GCA_964398275.1 uncultured Armatimonadia bacterium
GCACCGAGGACGAGGTTTATGCCGACCGCAGCCGGGAGATCTTGCTGGGCTATGCCGAGCGCTACCTGAGCTACCCGCTGCACAACAACCGCGGTGATGCGAAGGCCGGCGGGCGCGTGATGTCCCAGCAGCTTTCGGAGGCGACGTGGCTGATCCGAATCGTGCAGGGGTTCGACTGCGTCTACGACACGCTGTCCGCGGAGGAGAGACAGAGAATCGCCGATGACCTGCTGCTGCCGGCCGCGGAGCTGGTGCGCGCAGCGCGACGCAGCATTCACAACATTCCCTGCTGGGAGAACGCGGCCTGCGGGCTGGGCGGGCGGCCGCTGGGCAACGAGGAGCGGGCCGCGGATGCCAGCAACGGGAGGCTCGGCTTCCGCGGCCAGGTGGCTGAGGGCATCAGCGATGAGGGCGTCTGGTACGAGGGGTCCTGGGGCTATCACTATTACACGATGAGCGCGCTGGAGCCGCTGGCGGTGGCCGCCGAGCACTGCGGCATTGACCTGTACACGGAGCGGTACAGCCGGATGTTCCTGGCGCCGGTGCAGATGATGGCTCCCAACGGGCAGATGCCGGCCTTCAACGACTCGAGCCGGACCAGCGCGCTGGGTTCGGGCCGGGCGCGCCTGTATGAGAACGCATACGCGCACTGGCCGCTGCCGGAGATCGCGATGGTGATAGGCAGCTCGAACCGCGCCAACCTCTCCGCGCTGCTCTACGGCGCCGACGCGGTGGCGACGAGCGACACGCGACTGACCTCGCGGGACTTCCCGGACGCCGGCATCGTCATCTTCCGCACGACACCCCAGGAGCGCGTGGAAGGCGCGATCCCGGGCGTTCCCTCGAACTACCTGGCGCTGGACTACGGCCCGCACGGCAGCGGCCACGGCCATCCTGACAAGCTGGGGTTCGTCTTCTATGCGATGGGCAGGCTGGTGGCCCCCGACGCGGGCAGCATCGCCTACGGAAACCCCGCTCACCGAGGCTGGTACAAGCAGACGCTCAGTCATAGCACGGTCGTGGTGGATGGGGCGAGCCAGCAGCCCTGCACGGGGAAGCTGCCCTTCGCCGCCTTCCGCCAGAACGCTGCCTTCGCCTGTGCGTCCGCAGACGACGCCTACCCGGGGGTGCATCTGCTGCGGGTGATTGCGCTGCTTGGCAACCGCGTGCTGGACGTGACCGTGGCCTGCTCCGAAGACGAGCACCAGTACGACTGGGCATATCACAGCCGCGGCGAGTTCGGCACGGAGCTTCCGCTGAGGGGATTGCCCGAGCCGCCGGGGGAGGGCGCCTACGAGTGGGCGGAGGGCTGGCGGAGCGCAGGTCAGCTCGAGGCGTGGTCGGCCCGCTGGCAGGTTGACGATGACCTTCGCGTGCGTTGCGCGCAGGCCGTGAGCCAGCCGGCGGAGCTGCTGACCGCCATCGGTCGGGGCAATCCGCCCAGTGCGCGCGATCCGTTCGTGGTGTCCCGGTGCCGGGGCAAGTCGGCTGTGTGGGGGACCGCCCTGCTGTTCGGGTGAGGTGCGGAGGAGGCGACAGTGCGGCTGCTCTCGGATGATGCTGTG
>CAYNMY010000550.1:0-1556 GCA_964398275.1 uncultured Armatimonadia bacterium
ACGGCGCGAACTGGGTGGCGTGGCCCGTCGCCACGACCGCCACCCCCTCGGGTAGGCCGGTCTCCCGGGCGGCCTGGGCGTGCACTTCCCCGATCACCCCGCCGGGCGCCACCCACTCCGGGAAGAATGATGCATCCAGGTCGGCCAGCGCCAGCATCTTCGGCGACCAGTTCTGCCGAGCCATATCCATCGCCATCATCGTCCCGGCAGCGGTGCGATCAATGGACAGCTCACCACACAGCTTCATGCTGAGCACGCCCGGCATCATCAGCCAGCAGTCGGCCGACTCCAGCGCCTCGGGCGCATTCTGCCGCAGCCACATCAGCCGCAGAAGCGTGTTGAAATAGATGATCTGATAGCCGGTCTCCGCAAAGATCTCCCAGGGGTCCATCAGCTCGGTGATAGCGGCGGTGAGCTGCTGGGTGCGCGCGCCCTGCCAGGAGATTATCGGATACGTCAGTGTCCCGTCTGCCTTGACGGGCACACCGTCGGCGCCGAAAGTGGTAATGGTCACCGCAGCGATCCGGTCGGTGTCAATCTGCCCGCAGACCTCCTGACAGGCCCCGGCCAGCTTGCCGTAGACCTCGTCGAGGTCCCAGATTCGCCAGGTTTCATCCGCCGCGCCGGGCTGAGGTTTTGCAGTATTAGGCTCACTGGCTGAAGCCAGCGTCCGGCCACTGCTATCCACGGCAATCACGCGGGCATTGGTAGCACCACAGTCAAAGACGATAGCCACGTCACCGGGCATAATTCACCCTCCCGTACCTGCTTGTTGCGTCGCTCCCTGCTGGAGCGATTATTCGGCAAGGCCAGGATTATCTCCTTCCCCATCGCCCCGGAGGCGATACGTCCGGGCACGTATTCCCACCAGGAAGGATTCTCTGGCTCGATGTCGAATACACTACTTGAGGAAGCCTGTAACGTGCTAAGTGCCGAGGGGGGAGCCGCTCGGATGGACGAGCGGGTCGTACAATTCATTCGCGAGGTCGCCCAGACTATCGCTGGGCTGGATCTGGCGTTGTACCTGCAGGCTCATCCGAAGACCTCCGATACCGCAGCGGGCCTGGCCTTGCGGCTGCGCTGCCCCGTGGAACAGATTGAGCCGTCGGTCAAGCGCCTGGCCGAATCCGGCATTCTTCGCCAGGTTACCGCCAGCGACGGCAGCTACCACTGCTATGCGCTCGACCGCAGTCCTGAGGTCTGGCATCTGCTCTGCCTGGTCAGTGAGGCATACCTCGATAACGCCGAGACGCGCAAGCAGATCGTCAAGATGCTAATCCGCCAGCTCCAGGCGCGCCGCACCGACCAGAACACCGAACCCGCCCCACCCTCGAACAGCTAGCCCCCCGCTTGCTCACTGGCTATCCCAAAGAAATTGCGCAGGATCCGGCGGCCGTGCTGGTAATGATCTGTGTAATTCTCCGGGTGAAACTGTACGCCGTATATCAGGCGGTGCTGGTGGCGCATCGCCTGCAGCCGGCAGTGGTCGTTGCTGGCTATCAGCCGGAAATCGAGCGGAAGCTGCTTGACCTCGCAGTAGTGCGATTGGCGCACGT
>CAYNMY010000551.1:0-1546 GCA_964398275.1 uncultured Armatimonadia bacterium
GTTGTCTATCGCGTGTCCGCTCCGCGCGGGCGCAACGTCATTGACCTTATCCACGAGGGCCGCATTGCCCTGATCATCAACACCCCGCGCGGCGAGGAACCCCGCGAAGACCAGCGGCGCATCCGCGCCGAGGCGGTGCTCTACGATGTCCCCAGTATCACCACGGTGGCCGGTGCGGTTGTAGCAGTGATGGGCATCGAGGCCCTCCAGCACGGCGAAATTGACGTCAAAGCCCTCCAGGACTACCACGCGGCAATAATCCACGAAGCGCCGACGAATGAGTCCTAAGTGGTTCGGAGGCACGGATGAGTGCAGTAATACCGCGTACTGTCTGCTGGAGTGAGACCGCAGCCGCGCCCGTCGTCCGCCTCATTGACCAGACTCTCCTACCCGGCGAGCGGGTGCTGAAGGGTTGCTGTGAGGGTGAGGAGGGCTGTGAGGCGATTCGGGGCCTGCGCGGGCGGGGCGCGCCGGCGATTGGCTGTGCCGCGGCGCGGGGAGTCGCGCTGGCCGTACATCGCAGTCCGGCGGACACGACCGAGGAGCTTATAGAGATTGCAGCACACGCCACTCGCGAGCTGGCTGCTACTCGCCCCACCGCGGTGAATCTCTTTTGGGCGCTGGACCGGATGCAGCAGGCAGCTCAGGAAGCGCGCGTTCTTCCCGCTGACGAGTTCCGTGCCGCTTTGCTGGCTGAAGCCCAGGGCATCGTCGCTGATGATGTGGCGCGCTGCCGGCGCATCGGCCAATATGGCGCCGAGCTTATCCCCGATGGTGCCAATGTTCTCACCCACTGCAATGCTGGTGCGCTGGCCACAGCGGGTTATGGTACGGCGCTGGGCGTCATTCGCGCCGTGCACGAGCACGGCAAGCAGATTCACGTCTGGGTAGACGAGACGCGCCCCCTGTTGCAGGGCGCGCGGTTGACCACGTGGGAGCTTCAGCAGGAGGGGATTGCCTGTACTCTGATCTGTGACAGCGCGGCGGCCTCGCTGATGCACGCGGGAAGGGTGGACTGCGTAGTCGTCGGCGCGGATCGCATCGCCGCCAACGGGGATACCGCCAATAAGATAGGTACTTACGCTGTGGCGGCGCTGGCCGGTCGGCACGGGATACCGTTTTACGTAGCTGCTCCGTTTTCCACGGTGGATTTCGGTCTGGCGTCCGGGGATCAGATTCCTATCGAAGAGCGCGGGCCCGAGGAAGTGACCTACATCGCCGGGCGGCTCGCTCAGCCCATCTGCCCGGCCGAGGTCAATATCTTCAATCCCGCGTTTGACGTTACGCCCGCCGAATTGATTACCGCGATAATCACTGAAGCCGGTGTGGCCGTTCAACCTTTGGGCTCGTCGTTGTCAGAGCTATCCTCGGAGTCTTTCTCGTCCTTATCTGCTTCGGAGTCGTCTTCCTGATACTCTGCCGCGCCCGCCTCGTCTTTGCTGATCTCCTCTTCCGATACCCAGGGCAGGCGTACTTTCTGTTCGGTGTTATTTCCCGCTTCATCCCACACCCGGACGATGACTTGCTTGGCATCTTCGGGAAGATC
>CAYNMY010000552.1:0-1531 GCA_964398275.1 uncultured Armatimonadia bacterium
GTCGCCTACATGCTCCAGCTCCTCGATCTCCAACCCGATAACCGAGTGTTAGAGGTCGGCGCGGGCTCAGGTTATCAGGCGGCGCTGCTGTCCGTGCTGGCCCGAGAGGTTTATGCCATCGAGATTATCGAACCCCTCGCCGAGCGAGCGCAGCAGACTATCCAGGAGCTTGGCTATGACAATGTTCACATAATAACCGGTGACGGCAGTCTGGGTTACCCGCCGGCGGCTCCCTACGACCGGATAATTGTCGCCGCGGCCACTCCCCAAATCCCTCCGCCCTGGCAGCAGCAGCTTGCCGACGGCGGTTTGTTGGTAGCGCCAGTGGGCAGCCAGGGAGCGCAGCAGTGCTTGCTGGCCGAAAAGAAGCACGGGGAACTGGAGATTACTGAGACCATTGGCTGTATCTTCGTCCCCCTCGTGGGTGAGTATGGATGGTAGACGGGAAGGCCATCCTCCGGCATATGAGTGATGCGGGCGCAAGATGCCGTCCACGGCGGCTTGTGCCCGGGGCACCCACGCTCCCGGCCTTCCTGGTACAAGCAAACCGTAGCCGGTAAGGGCAAAGCCCGTGGTGACTGAAGGGGAAAGTTCTTCTAGGCACGTATCCCCCTCAGACGGAACAGACCGATTCTCCGCCAGTCGCGGGCAGGAGAAGTGTGTAGCTCTGTTGAATTTACAGTTAGACTTACGCTTATTACCACTCTACGCAGGGGGCGATAGCTATGCGAGCAACCAAGACTATACTACTTATCACGTTGGTGGCATTAGTGGTCGGAGCATGCCGGCCGGAAAGCCAGGGGCCTCAGCAGCCGACGGGGCCGACGGAGCCGTCGGAAGTGGGCCAGGTTACTGGCGAGCAGCAGCAGGTGATGCAGGAAATTCTGGCGTATCTGAAGCAGAGTGGCAACACGCTGGAGGCCCTGGCCCAGGAGGTCCAGCGGCGGGAGGCCCGAGAGCGAGTCCCGAGCCCGATAGAAGCACTGGCGGCTGATGTGCGGGTGGCTAAGGGGCTGGTGGGGGCGGCCCGGCGGGCGGCCACTGCCCAGTCCACCCAGAAGACCACGGCTGCTCTGGCGCGGCTGGGGCCGGCTCTGGCGAGTCTGCGCAGTCAGATACCCGCAGCGGTAATCACCCAGCACCTGGAGCGGGCGCTGGGGGCTATCAGTAGCTCCTCGGCGGAGGCAGCGGTGAATTTGGCCTCGGCGTAGCTGCTGGGGGCAGGGGAGACGGCGATGAGGGCCCCGGCGCGGCTGGTGCCGGATGTGATGAAGGATATTGAGCGGGCTAAAGCGCAGGTGGACAAGAAGAATCTGGCCAAGGGAGCCACCCAGATACTAGCCATATTGGAGAGGCTGACCAATCATGAGAGCATCGGGCTGGTAGAGAGGACTATTGGCGCGGCTCGTGGCACCCAGGATGCGCTGGCACGGGAAGCCTGGTCCGTGGTGGCGGCCGAACTTGACCAACTTGACAGCTTGCTGGCCCAACTTCAGCGGCAAATAGAAGGGGAAGTGACTCCCGTCGCCAC
>CAYNMY010000553.1:0-1527 GCA_964398275.1 uncultured Armatimonadia bacterium
GGGCGTCCTGGCGCCTTCCACCTGGACCAGGCACAAGCGGCAGGAACTGCTCGGCGGTAGACCCAGGTCGGGGTCATAGCACAGGTGGGGAATGTCTATCCCCGCGCTCCGGGCAGCCTCGAAGATCGTGCTGCCTGCCGGAACCGTCACTTCCGCATCATTTATATTGAGCGAAACTTCGTCAGCCATGATTTTATCAGTCGTCATTTCAGATTGCATGGCGTGCCCGAGCCACACCAACAGTTGCTTGGTTACTCGATAACTACCGCGCTAAACTTGCACACATCACGGCATATTCCGCATTTGACACAGCGGTCCGCTATGATCTCGTGAGCCTGTTTGGGTTCACCTGCGATGGCATTCTGGGGGCAGTTGCGAACGCATAGGTGGCAGCCGGTACACACTTCGGGATCAATACGGTAGACAATGAGTTCCTGACACACCCCGGCCGGACACTTGTGGTCGTGGATATGTGCTTCGTATTCCGGCCGGAAATAGCGTATGGTTGACAACACCGGATTGGGAGCAGTCTGCCCCAGACCACATAGGGAGGTCTGCTTGATCATCTCGCCAAGTCGCTCCAGCCGATCGATATCGGCCAACTCGCCCTCGCCCCTGGTGATGGCAGTCAATATCTCCAGCATCCGCCTGGTGCCCACCCGACACGGCACACACTTGCCACACGACTCCTGCTGGACGAAGTCCGTGAAGAACCGGGCAACATCCACCATGCAGGTGGCTTCGTCCATAACGATCAAGCCACCGGAGCCCATAATCGCGCCGATGTCTTGAACCGAGTCGTAGTCAATGGATAGATCGAGGTGCTGTGGCGGCACACAGCCACCGGAGGGCCCGCCGATTTGGGCCGCCTTGAACTTGCGGTCTCCAGGGATGCCCCCGCCAATGTCAAAGATGATCTGGCGCAGCGTAGTCCCCATCGGGACCTCGACCAATCCAGTATTCCGCACATTGCCGGCCAGCGCGAATATCTTGGTGCCCTTACTGCCTTCGGTGCCGACCGCGGCGTAGGCGACGGCTCCTCCCTCGATGATGCGGGGGACGTTGGCCCACGTTTCCACATTATTGATATTGGTTGGCTTGTCGTGCAAGCCAGAGCTGGCCGGGAAAGGCGGCCGCGGGCGCGGCGTCCCGCGCTTGCCCTCAAGCGAGGCGATCAGAGCGGTCTCCTCGCCGCAGACAAAGGCCCCAGCGCCCTTGTGGACCTCTACGTCGAAATCGAAACCTGTGCCTAGAATATTGGTTCCCAACAGACCCGCCTCTCGGGCCTCAGTGAGCGCGATCTGGGTGTGCTCGATGGCGATAGGATACTCAGCTCGCACGTAGATGAAGCCCTGAGATGAGCCAATGGCGTAGGCTCCGATGATCATACCTTCGAGCAGCAGGTGCGGATCGCCCTCCAGCAAGGCCCGGTCCATGAAAGCGCCCGGGTCACCTTCATCAGCGTTGCAGATTACGTATTTCGGCTCACCAGCAGCAGCGCGGGCGAACTCCCATTTACGTCCGGTA
>CAYNMY010000554.1:0-1520 GCA_964398275.1 uncultured Armatimonadia bacterium
TCGGGCTGCCGATTCGGGTAGGCCGCCCCAGCGGCCCAACTACATCCAGGATGGCCGCGCCCACCTCTAGTTGAGCGAGCTCTTCGGTGGAGTGTCCCGCCACCTGCACCACCACGGTTATCGTCCCGGCCTGCGGGTCGGTCTCGGCGATGGATAAGGGAATGCGCTCACAGTGGCTGTGCACCCGAATAATGCAGAACTGCCCAGCGTGGTGGTGGCGGGCCACTTCCGGCGCATCAACGGTGTACTCGATGATATTCTCCGCCAGTTCCTGCTTATCTACAATCTTGAACATTACTGAGCCTTCGCTTGCTCGCACTATTGACACTGTTTGGAAAAGAGCCGCCGCCACATTCGCAGGCAGCAACTCTCTAGCTATATTCATACCAACTCGGCTGCCCGCTGTCAAGGCAGGTTCTGTCACGCTGACGGCGAACTCTGTCGTAGGACACAAGCAACGAGGGCAGTATTCTGCATGGCAACCGCCCAACGCCGGACAACCCGGACCACGCCACCGCGACTACGCCCCGTCAGTGCGCTGATTGCGCTCGCCGCGGTTGCCACGGTGGTCGTGGGAGCCCTCAACATGCGGGTGGGACCTGCATGGCCCTATCGGCTGCTCCCTCTCGTGCCCCGCGGCATCGTCGTGCACCACAGCGCTACCCCGACCTACGTCCAGCGGCGCCAGGTGGATGCCGCCTTTCTGGACGAGGTCCACGACACCCAGGGCTGGGGAATGCGCTACGGTGAACGGGTCTACCACATCGGGTACCACTATGTCATCCTGCCGGACGGCAGCGTCGAGCCAGGCCGACCCGAATGGATGCCCGGCGCACATACCCTCGGCTACAACAACTACCTGGGTATATGCCTGGTGGGAGACTTCAGTCAGCCCGCAGGCCGCCCGCCACAGCCCCCCCGTGCGCAAGTGGATGCGCTGGTGAAGCTGATCCGTCAGCAAATCAAGAAACACCGACTCTCGCCCCAGCGCCTCTACCGCCACCGGGACCTGGACGCGACCGAATGCCCCGGGCTTGGTGTACCGTGGGAGGAGATCGTCGCGCGTGTCAACGCGGGGAATTGATAGCGGGCAACTGGCGAGCTATTCACTTATCCAGGACCAGAATCCGCTTACAATTCTCGCACTTGACCAGCCGCTCTGGCGCCCGCAGCTCTCCTAACAGGCTGCTAGCCACCGCCGTGTGACAGACACTGCAGGTGTGGCTCTTCGCGACGGCCACGGCAATATTGTCGCTATGCTTGCGAAGCCGCTCGTATTCAGCCAGCAGCGACGATTGAATCTGCCCAACGAGCGCCGCGCGTTCCTGGGCCAATCCCCCCAGTCCTGCTTTCAGCTCCGCCGAACGCTGGGCGAAATGCTCTCGGGCTTGCGCCAGCTTCGCGGTCAGTTGCGCCACCTCGCTCTGCTTCTCCGCGACAGCCGCCTGCATATTCTCCACGTCGTCTAGCCGCATTATGATAGCTTCTTCCAGCTTATCTTTGCGCCGGTCAAGCTCCTG
>CAYNMY010000555.1:0-1503 GCA_964398275.1 uncultured Armatimonadia bacterium
TTACGGCTGATGCCCTGTCATCGTGGGGCGGTAAGCCGATTTCAGGAGGCGATTATCGTGCCTAAGACCTACCAGGAAATAAATGAGAAGATCAAAAGCGGCCAAGTAGTAGTAGTGACCGCCGAAGAGATGATTGGCATCGTGGAGGAGGACGGAGCCGCCAAGGCTGCCGAACAGGTGGATGTGGTGACTACTGGTACGTTTGGCCCGATGTGCTCGTCGGGAGCATTTGTCAACTTCGGGCACAGCAATCCGCGGATGAAGGTACAGAAAGCGTGGCTTAACGACGTGCCGGCGTATGCCGGTCTGGCCGCCGTTGACCTATATATCGGCGCCCCCGAGATGACGGAACACGACCCACTTAACATTGACCACCCCGGCGAGTTCCGTTACGGTGGTGGCCACGTCATCCAGGAGCTGATTGCCGGCCAGGATGTGCGGTTGCGCGCCACTGCCTATGGTACAGACTGCTACCCGCGCAAGGAGTTGGATACCTGGATAAACATTGCAGATCTTAACGAGTGCATCCTGTGCAACCCGCGTAACGCCTACCAGAACTATAATGTCGCGGTGAATGTGAGCACAGACCGAGACATATACACCTACATGGGAGTGCTAAAGGCAGACCTGGGTAATGCCAATTATTGTTCCGCCGGCCAACTCAGCCCCTTGCTGAACGACCCGTACTATCGCACCATCGGCATCGGCACTCGCCTGTTCTTAGGTGGTGCCCAGGGCTATGTATTCTGGCCGGGTACCCAGCACAATCCTACCGTCCCCCGCACTGAGAAGGGCCTGCCCAAGGAAGGTGGAGGCACGTTGGCCGTGGTCGGCGATATGAAGCAAATGAGCCCCGAGTGGGTGGTGGGAGTCAGTATGTACGGCTATGGGGTCTCCTTGCAGGTGGGTCTGGGCGTCGCTATTCCAGTGCTGGACGAAGAAATGGCCCGCTTTACCGGAGTCAAGGATGAGGACATTGTGGCCCCCATTGTAGACTACAGCCGCAACTATCCGTACAGCGAGGGCGGGCCACTGGGTCACGTCAATTACCAGGAGCTGAAGAGTGGCCAGATAACCGTCAATGGCAAAGATGTGCCGACGGGGTCTCTCTCCGGCTACCCGAAGGCTCGGGAGATCGCCGAAATCCTGAAAGACTGGATCGGGACCGGTCATTTCTTGCTTAGCGAGCCGGCCCAGCTACTGCCTTCAGCGGACTCAGGGCTGACGTTCAAGCCGCTAATTGAACGACCGGTAGAAGGGGAGGTGGTCTAAGTGGCAACTCGTCGCGTCGTATTTCGCTATCCGCGCCATCTGATAGATGCGCCGGTAGTCTCGCAGATTGTCAAGACCTACAACCTGGAGTTTAATATCCTGCGGGCTAATATCACACCCCAGTCGGCGGGGCTGATGGTACTGGGCCTGGAGGGCAGTTCTGAGGATCTGGATAAGGCGCTGGCCTGGGGGCAGGAGCAGGGGGTGGAGGTCCAGCCGCTGGAGAGGGAC